>CAZDYT010000005.1:0-26034 GCA_964509395.1 uncultured bacterium | reverse complement strand
CGCCTCGGCGCGGGAAAACACGTAACGCCCCGACCCCTGGAGCGTCTCGACGAACTCCCTGGGACTGCCGACCGACGGTGCCGGTCGCGAAAGGTCGCGCTTATCGCGACTTTTTGAGACCGATCGCGCCGCTAGCTTACGCATTAGTTGCAAAAGGTAGCATATTCCGCGACTATTTGAAACCGATGGCGTTCCCGAGCCCATCCCGGGCGCGCTGGAAGAGGGCTGTTGCCACCCCGGCGGCGTTGGGGTATCACAGAGGCGCCCGACGACCGCAAAGGGAGGGCCGGTGATCACCGAGGCGGACACCTGCCGGAAATACGTCCTGCCGAAGCTCTACGAGGTCGGCTGGACCGACGACTAGATCAACGAACAGAAGACCTTCACCGACGGGCGGATCGTGGTCGTCGGCGACAAGGTCCTGCGCCGTCCCCAGAAGCGGGCCGACTACCTCCTCCGCTACACGCGGGATTTCATGATCGGGGTCATCGAGGCCAAGGCGGCGTACAAGATCCCGGGGGCCGGTCTCCAGCAGGCCAAGGAGTACGCCCAGATCCTGAGCCTCCCGTTCGCGTACGCGACGAACGGTCACGGGATCGTCGAGCACGACTTCCTGACCGGCTGCGAGAGCGAGCTCGCCACCTTCCCGGCGCCGTCCGACCTGTGGGCTCGCCTCCAGAAGGCCCAGGGCCTCGATACCCCGGACGTGGCCGACCGGCTCCTGACCCCGTCGTACCACCTCTCCGGCAAGTCGCCCCGCTACTACCAGGAGATCGCGATCAACCGGGCCGTGCAGGCGGTCCTGCAGAGGAAGCCGCGCATTCTCCTCACGCTGGCCACCGGCACGGGGAAGACCGTGGTTGCCTTCCAGATCTGCTGGAAGCTCTGGTCGAGCCGCTGGAACCGTACCGGGGAGTACCGCCGCCCGAAGATCCTCTACCTGGCCGACCGGAACGTTCTGATCGATGACCCGAAGGACAAGATCTTCGCCCCGTTCGGGGACGCCCGCTGGAAGATCGAGGGCGAGGCGGTCAAGGGGCGCGAGATGTACTTCGCCATCTACCAGGCAATCGCGAAGGACGAGCGGCGGCCCGGGCTCTACCGCGAATATGCCCGGGAGTTCTTCGACCTGATCATCGTGGACGAGTGCCACCGAGGGAGCGCCGCCGACGAGAGCAACTGGCGGGAGATTCTGGAGTACTTCGAGCCTGCCTACCAGATCGGGATGACCGCGACGCCCCTCCGGGAGGAGAACCGCGACACGTACCGGTACTTCGGGGACCCGCTCTACCTCTACAGCCTGCGCCAGGGGATCGAGGACGGCTTCCTCGCCCCCTATCGCGTCCACCGGGTCGTGACGAGCGTGGACGCGGCCGGCTGGCGCCCGACCAAGGGCGAGCTGGACCGCTACGGGCGGGAGATTCCCGACGCCGTCTACGGCACGCCGGAGTTCGAGCGGCTCGTCGCCCTCAAGGCGCGCACCGAGGCCATCGGCCGGCACCTGACCGACTACCTCAAGAAGACCGACCGCTTCGCCAAGACCATCCTCTTCTGCGTGGACCAGGAGCATGCCGAGGAGATGCGCAAAGCGCTCAACAACGCGAACGCCGACCTGGTCAAGGACCACCCGGACTACGTGTGTCGCGTGGTCTCCGACGAAGGCCAGATCGGTCGGGGGTACCTCAGCCGCTTCCAGGACCCCGAGACGACGACCCCGGCGATCGTGACCACATCCCAGATGCTCACGACGGGCGTCGACATCCCGACGTGCAAGAACGTCGCGCTGGCCCGCGTCGTCAACTCGATGACCGAGTTCAAGTAGATCATCGGGCGCGGCACCCGGGTGCGCGACGACTACGGCAAGCTCTTCTTCTCGATCCTCGACTACACGGGGAGCGCCACCCGTCTCTTCGCCGACCCGGACTTCGACGGCGAGCCGGCCCGCATCACGGAAGAGGAGATGGCGGCGGACGGCGCTGTCGTGCCGGGAACCGAGAGCATCACGGAGTATCCGCCGGGGGACATCGACGAGACCCGGGCGACTACGTCATCACCGACGACTCCGAGGGCGAGCGCCGGAAGTACTACGTCGATACCGGCTCGGTAGAGATTGCCGCGCACCTCGTCTACGAGCTGGACCCCGACGGTAAGCAGCTTCGTGTGGTGAAGTTCACCGACTACACGGCGGAGAAAGTCCGGAGCATCTCGACTTCGGCCGCCGACCTCCGCGCCCGGTGGAGCGACGCCGAGCAGCGCGCGACGATCATCGCCGCGCTGGAGGAGCGAGGGATCTCCTTCGAGAAGCTCGCCGAAGTGACCCGGCAGCCCGACGCCGATCCCTTCGACCTCCTCTGCCACATCGCCTACAACGCCCCCCTCCGCAGCCGTCGCGAGCGCGCCGAGCGGCTCCGGAAGGAGCAGAAGGCGTTCTTCGAGCGCTACGGCCCCGAGGCGCGCCAGATCCTGGGCGAGATCCTCGAGAAGTACGCGGATCACGGGACCGCCCAGTTCAAGATCCCCGAGATCCTCAAGGTGCCGCCCATCTCCCGGCACGGCAACGTCCTGGAGATCGCCCAGAAGTTCGGCGGCCCGGACAAGCTGCGCGAGGCGCTCGTCGAGATGCAGAGCCTCCTGTACGCCGCCTGAGAGGACCGAGGCATGGCCCGGAAGGCGAAGGCAAAGACGGAAACCCCGAAGACCACGGCCCAGCAGCTCGGCTCGCTGATCAAATCCGCGCGCGACATCATGCGGAAGGACAAGGGCTTGAGCGGGGACCTCGACCGACTCCCCATGCTCACCTGGGTCATGTTCGTGAAGTTCCTGGACGATGGCGAGCAGGTGCGGGAGGCCAAGGCCAGGCTGGAAGGCAAGCGATTCCGCCCGGCCATCGAGCGGCCGTATCGCTGGCGGGACTGGGCGGCCAAGGAAGACGGTATCACCGGCGACGAGCTGATCGCCTTCATCAACCAGGAGAAGGACGTCGTCCGGCCGGACGGCACGAAGGGTCCGGGGCTCTTCGCGTACCTCCGCTCGCTCCAGGGCGCCAACGGGGGCGACCGCCGCGACGTGATCGCGACGGTGTTCCGGGGCACGGTCAACCGGATGCAGTCGGGCTACCTGCTGCGGGACGTGCTCAACCTCGTGAACCGGATCCACTTCACCTCGTCGGAGGAGGTCCAGACGCTCGGCCACCTCTACGAGTCGCTCCTCAAGGAGATGCGGGATGCCGCCGGGGACTCGGGCGAGTTCTACACGCCGCGCCCGCTCGTCCGCTTCATCGTGACCGTGGTCGACCCGCGCCTTGGGGGGACGGTCCTGGACCCCGCCGCCGGGACCGGTGGCTTCCTCGTCGAGGCGTTCGGGCACCTGAAGAAGCAGTGCCGGAAGGCCGAGGACGAGGCCCGGCTCCAGAAGGGGACGCTCTTCGGCATGGAACCCAAGCCGCTGCCCTACCTCCTCTGCCAGATGAACCTGCTCCTCCACGGCCTGGAGTCCCCGGAGATCGACCCTGGCAACGCCCTGCGCTTCCCCCTGAAGGAGATCGGCGACAGGGACCGGGTGGACGTCATCATGACCAACCCCCCGTTCGGCGGCGAGGAGGAGCGCGGCATCCTGGGGAACTTCCCCGAGGACAAGCAGACGACCGAGACGGCGCTCCTGTTCCTCCAGCTCATCATGCGGAAGCTCCGCCGGCCCATCGGCGGCAAGAAGGGCGGCCGGTGCGGCATGGTCGTCCCGAACGGGACGCTCTTTGGCGACGGCGTGTGCGCGCGCATCAAGGAGGAGCTGCTCGAGGAGTTCAACCTCCACACGATCGTCCGCCTCCCCAACGGGGTCTTCGCCCCCTACACCAGCATCCCCACCAACCTCCTGTTCTTCAACCGCTCCGGCCCCACCAAGGAGGTCTGGTACTACGAGCACCCGCTCCCCGAGGGCCGGAAGAACTACACCAAGACCCAGCCGCTCCAGTTCGAGGAGTTCGCGCCCTGCATCGCCTGGTGGCGCGAGCGGGTCGAGAACGACCGCGCCTGGAAGGTGCCCGCGGTCGACATCCTGGCCAACGGCTGCAACCTCGACATCAAGAACCCGAACGCCAAGCCTGACCTCGAACACCTGCCACCGGAGCAGCTCGTGGACGACATCCTGAACAAGGAGCAGCGGATCAGCGAGATCATAGCCGAGATCAAGCGGATCTTGGGAGCCGCTGGCTCGTGAGCACGAAGTTTCCGCTGGTGCCGTTGGGCCGAGTGATACGGCACCGGAAGGAGTTCGTTGAGATTAGTGATCTGGAGCGGTACAAGCGGTGCCGGGTTCAGTTGCATGCCAAAGGAATCGTCCTTAGGGATGCGGTTCCCGGCTCAGAGATCAAGACGAAATCCCAGCAGGTCTGTCGCGCTGGTGATTTCTTAGTCGCTGAGATCGACGCCAAAGTGGGTGGCTTCGGCATCGTCCCCGATGACCTGGATGGGGCGATCGTCAGCAGCCACTACTTTCTGTTGGAGATAGACGAGACCGCGCTGGACCGTCGCTTTCTTGGCTTTTTCATCCGCACGCAAGCGTTTCGCGAGCAAGTGTCCGCCCAGGGATCGACCAACTATGCCGCCATTCGGCCAGACGACGTGCTCCGCTATGAGATTCCGCTGCCGCCACTTGATGAGCAGCGGCGGATCGTGGCGCGCATCGAGCAACTGTCGGCCAAGATCGAGGAGGCACGGAAGCTTCGGCGGGAGGCGGTGGAGATGAGCGATCGCCTGCTGATAGCGATGGCTCACAGAAATGATCTTGATCCATCGGTGAAGCGAGACCAAGGCTGGGTCGAAGTGTCGTTGAGCGAGGTGTTGAAGGAAGTGCGCGAGTACCTGCCTGTCGAAGCTGGCACCGGGTATCCGAACGTTGGGATCTACAGCTTTGCGCGAGGTATCTTTGCCAAGCCACCAATCGACGGAGGCTCGACAAGCGCGAGGGCTCTCAAGCGGATTCGTGCTGGTCAGTTCATTTACAGCCGCCTGTTTGCATTTGAGGGCGCATATGGGATGGTAGAAGAGCAGTTCGACGGTTGCTTCGTGTCGAATGAGTATCCGACATTTGAATGCGATACTGGCCGCATTAGCCCCGAATATCTGTTTGCACATTTTAAGGCGCCGTCGGTCTGGTCTCGTGTGGCGGTGGGGAGCAAGGGTCTGGGTCACAGGCGACAGCGTGTGCAACCCGATCAGTTCCTCGCTTACCGCCTCATGTTGCCGCCTATCGAGTACCAGAGTCGTCTTCGGCTCATTCAAAGGAAGATGGACTCGCCGAATGGATTCCAAAAGGAGACGATGATCGAGCTGGGCGTCTTGCTACCGGCCATTCTTAAGAACGTATTCAAGGGCGAACCGCCATGACTGTCTGGAATCGTGGGAATTTGGACGAGACGGGACACGTGGCCGGTTGCTGACCCTTCACGGGGCAGCAACATACTTGACTCCGGGCCTGGGACACCGCTAAGATGCCCGCTCAATGGCTGGCGACCTTGCGGAGTATCCGCCACTCTTGGTTCCGGGTCTGCAGCCGATGACTCTGGATGGGCTTCAAGCGCTGTGCGTAACCAGTTTTCCCCTCTCTGGCACGACACCAAGGATCATGGCAGGATTGAAGATGATCATAGACAGGCTCAGCCAATACGGAATCCGCGGGGACTTGTGGGTGAATGGCAGCTTCCTGACGAGGAAGATCGACCCTAGTGACAGCGATGTCGTGTTGTTTGTTCGTCGATGATGACGACGTCACCGCTTTGTCTCAGGGACAGATGTCCGTTCTCGAATGGGTCAGATCGAATCTGAAGGCGTCGCACCGTTGCGACAGTTACGTTGAAGTACGCTATCCTGCCTCGCACCCACGATATTGGTTCGGCAAATACATGCGGTCGTACTGGATACGCCAGTATGGATTCAGTCGCGGCATCGACATGAAGGGAATTGCGGTAATCTCTGTGGTGTCGGCGCCATGCATGAATGAGCTCCTTGATCTTCAGCACAAGCTTCAGGAGACACATGCGGCTCTCGTTCAGCTTGAGCGTGAAATTGCCAAGGAGCCACGGTCGCGCTCGCTTGAGATCACGACCAGGTCCCTAGAGAAGCGATACAGACAACTGGAGGCTGAGTTTCTCGCTGCAGCCAATCGCCTTGAAATTGACGTATGCGGCTATCGGCTGTTTGCTGAGGAGGATCGTCCAACCCTTGCTGCAATGGCTAGTGCACTTTCGAATCTTCAGCTCCTTTTCTCCGTCGTATTCGATGCACTTAAGAGCGGCCCCAAGCAGACGCTAAAGCTCGGGGCCGATGTATACCGGGAGACGGCATTCGGCTTCGGCTATTCATTCCCGGGCTGCGTCGGCTTCGCCTTCACTATTCCGAATGAGCGCCTCCTCTTGGTACAAAGCAATCTAGACGAGGCTATGCGGATCATCTTTGAGATGGCGAGGGTCGAGGAACCATCATCGATCCTCGGTTTTGCGCGGCGCTTGGGTGTCGCGCCCATACGTGCGATGTATCGATGGGTGAGTGATCATCTTAGCGCTGGAATGGGAGCCGGCATTGAGTGGCGACGAGAACAGCAGATACGAGCCAGTCTTCTGATTCAGACGCCTGAACTGAGAAGGCTTCAGAGTGCTATTGCGGCAACCAGCGAGGAGATCGTTCAGGAGATAGAGATATCTGGGATCCTGGTCGGCGCAGATGTCGCGCGCCGCACGTTCCACCTAAAGACAGAGACGGGCGATGATGTAAGGGGCGCCTTCATCGATGCTATTGGAGACGAGCACACGGTCGAGTTACCGAAACCATATCGTATTAGAGTTCGGAAAACCTCCAAGATCTACTACTCGACGGAAAGAGAAGACGTGACTTATGTCCTTCTTGGACTTGAGCCAATCTAAGCTCGCGGCGTGGCGCTGGACCTCCTGGTCCGCGGCGGCCGGGTGGTGACGCCGCGCGGCGTCGGCGCGTGGGACGTCGGCGTCGTCGGCGAGCGCATCGCCGCCGTCGCGCCGCCGGGACGCTGCCGGCCGACGAGGCCCGGGTCGTCGACGCGGCGGGGCTGATCGTCGTGCCCGGGGGCGTCGAGCCGCACACCCACCTCGCCCACGCGATCCGCACGCGCCCCGAGGAGCCGGGCCTGACGCTCGGCCCCGAGGACGGCACGCGCGGGATGGCGTGCGGCGGGACGACGACGCACATCAACTTCTGCTTCGTCCGGCCGGGGACGGAGATCCCCGAGGCCATCGAGCAGCGCCGCGCCCGCTGGGCGGGCAACTCCTACGTGGACTACGCCTTCCACGTCACGCTGAACGTAGGAATGGAAACGCACTTTCCGGCATCGCGTCCCCCGCCCTGAGTGCCTCCCCGGGCGGTCCGCGCCCGCATCACGCCGAGGGTAGCTGATCCTCAGGCGCGTCGCCAGGGGGGCCTTGGGAGCTCTTCGGAGATGGCGAGGAGGAGGGGTCGGAGGCGGTCTTCGAGATCCAGTTCGCCGAGCAACCCCACATCGGCTATCTCGACGGGTACCTCACCATCGGTCCCCGAGGCCCCGACTCCTGGCACGAGACCCCGGATTGGGCCCGCCTGGACCTGTGGATGCGCCTCCGGGAGCGCTACGCCGGCCTTCCCGCCGAACCGCCCCCCGTCGGAGTAGACCCGCCGCAGATGCACTAACGACCCGCGGCACGGCGCCGGCGCAGCGATCCCCTGAGCGGTCGCCCCATGATGAGCGGGCGAGGTGCCGCTCCGGGAGCCCGACCGCCGTCGGCGGTCGCGTCAGCCACCGGAGTGCGGCGCACGCGCCCCGCGTGGGGCAGCGACGCCCCATCGGGAGACGATAGGGCGGGGCGACTTCGCCCGACATCGGCCCGGATGGGCCGAACGGGGCGGGCCGACGTGCTGGGCGAGCGATGTCCGGATAGCTTCCCGGCGACTGCTGGGTGCCTGCTTGGCACGTCGCCTGCAAGACAGGCACTACTGGTGGCGGCCCCGATGGACGACAAACGGCGAAGCGGATCGGGATCGGTCTTCGTCCCTGGGGCCCACGCTGCGGATGGCGGCTCGCAGTGCCGGCCGAAGCCCGGACCCGCGGGCGCACCGATCGCTTCCGTCGGCCGGCCGGACTCAGCCGACGGACTCTCCTCAGGTGACGATGCCGGCGCACGCGCGGGAATCGGCTGGCGGATCAATCTCGCCATCCGGCTCGCGTTCGCGCTCGTGCTGGCGGTCGGAGGAGCCTCGGTCGTCCTCACCTGGACTATCTCGGCGGGGGTGGAGCAAGGTCGCCAGCGAGGCCTCGAGGTCGAGGCCATCGATCGGATTCACAATCTCGTCTACCACCTCGTTGCCGACCTCCACCTCGCTCTCCAGAGCAGTCGAGAGGCGCCGGGCCACGGAGTCCCGACGGCGGACGTCCTGCGGGAGATCGCAACACGGGTCGCGGCGTATGAGGCGTCCGAGCGTGCCCAGGGGGACGAGGAGGCCCGCGAGGAACTGAGCCGCCTCGGGGAGCTGAAGGCGCTCGTGGCTCAGCTTGAGGCCGCCTCGGCGGCAGTCCCGGAGCCGTCCGCGCGCGGACGGCCGTGGACGCCGGCAGAACTGGGGGCCCTCAACGCGCTGGGGCATCGAGTCTCCAGCGTCATTGCCGAGCTCCACGCGATCCACCAGAGGAAATTCCAGCGCGCGATCGATCGAAGCCATCGGCGGATGATCGTGATCTCCGCGCTCTACGTGGCGTTTGGCCTCGGGGGCGGACTCCTGCTGTTGGTCGGCGACCGCCTGCTTTTCCGGCATCTGGTCATCCCCATCACGCGGCTTGCGGAGGCGGCCATTCAGATCGCGGGCGGCAATCTTTCTCGTCGCGTTCCGGTTCGATCGCGTGACGAAGTCGGGCAGCTCTCCCGCGCGTTCAACCTGATGGCGGAGCGCCTGGAAGCGCACGACGGCGCGCGGCTGTCATTCGAGGCCGAGCTCGAGCGGCAGGTCAAGGAGCGAACGCGGGAGCTGGAGGAGACCACCGCGCGGCTTCGAACGACCCAGGCGCAGCTGATTCGGTCGGAGCGCGTCGCGGTGACGGGGCAGATCGCGGCGGGCGTCACGCACGAGATCCGCACGCCCCTCAACTCGCTCGCGATCAATGTGCAGTTGCTCCGTCGCGCGCTGTCCAGGGACTCGCCGCGGACGTCCATGCGCGAGGTTCTCGACACGCTGGCCACCGTGGAGTACGAGATCACCCGGATCAACCAGATCCTGGAGGAGTTCGTCAACTTCGCTCGCCTTCCCGCGCCGCGGTTCGCCGATGCCGAGATCGGTCCGCTGCTCCAGGAGATCCTGGGGCTCTTGGAGCCTCAGGCCGCGGCGTCGGGGGTCCGCGTGGAAGCCCCGGCGACCGGGCCCGCGGCGCGCGTGAGAGGAGATCCAGACCAACTGCGCCAGGTGTTGCTCAACCTCGCCCAGAATGCCCTCCAGGCGATGCCCAACGGCGGCGAGCTCGGGGTCAAGGTCCGCCGGCGCGGCGAGTGGGTCGAGATCGCCTTCACCGACTCCGGACCAGGCATTCCGGACGGTGAGCGGGACCAGATTTTCCTCCCGTTCGTCAGCACGAAGCCAAACGGCCTGGGCCTCGGGCTGGCCATCGTGCGGCGAATCGTCGAAGAGCACGGGGGGAGCGTCTGGTGTGAGAACCGGGCCGAGGGGGGAGCGACCTTCTCGGTCCGGCTCCCCGCTGCCCGGCCAGCCGATGAGCCCTGAGACGCGATGGAGCACGTCATCCTCGTGGCGGAGGACGACCAGCGGACCCGGGAGAGCTTGAGCCGGGCGGTGACTCAATCCGGCTACCGGGCGCTCACGGCCGCAGACGGCCCGGAGGCCCTGGCGATCCTGCAGAGGGAGTCCGTTGACGTCCTGTTGACTGACCTTAGGATGCCCGGCGTCGACGGGATGGCGCTCCTCGAGCGGGTCCGGGCGGATTCTCCGGACACCATCGTGATCATCCTCACCGCCTTCGGCACCGTGGATCGCGCCGTCGAGGCCATGAAGAAGGGAGCCTACGATTTCCTGACCAAGCCGATCCACCTGGACAAGCTGGAGTTGCTCCTCCAGCACGCTCTGGAGGCCCGCAGGCTGGCCCGGGAAAATCGCGAGCTGCGGCTTCGCCTCCGGGAGACCTCCGGCCTCAAGCAGCTCCTGGGCGAATCCGTGGCCATGCAGCGCCTCAGGGAGGCGATCCAGCAGGTGGCCGCCACCGATGCCGCGGTGCTGATCCTGGGCGAGACCGGGACCGGCAAAGAGTTGGTGGCCCACGCCATCCACGAGGGGGGGCGCCGGGCCGACGGCCCCTTCGTGAAGGTGAGCTGTGCCGCGCTGCCCGAGGGCCTGCTGGAGTCTGAGCTGTTCGGTCACGAGCGGGGTGCATTCACTGGGGCCCACGAGCAGCGGAAGGGGCGATTCGAGTTGGCTCACGGAGGGACGCTCTTTCTGGACGAGGTGGGCGACATGAGCCCGCAGACCCAGGCCAAGCTCCTCCGCGTCCTCCAAGAGCAGGAGTTCGAGCGGGTCGGCGGCATGAAGACGATCCGGGTGGATGTGCGGCTCATCGCCGCGACGAACCGCGACTTGGAAGGCCTCGTGGCGGAAGGCACGTTCCGGGAAGACCTCTACTACCGGCTCAACGTGGTTCCCATCCGCGTGCCTGCCCTGCGAGAGCGGGCCGAGGATGTCCCTGTCCTGGCGGCCCACTTCCTTCGCACCTTCGCGGAGCGATGGGAGAAGCCCGTCCCTGAGGTGACCGGCGACGCGCTCGCGCTGCTCTGCCGGCACGGCTGGCCGGGCAATGTCCGGGAGCTCCAGCACGTCGTCGCGTCGATGCTGGTGCTCTCCAGGGGCGATCCCATTGCGGCGGCGGATCTGCCCCCGTCGATTCGCGGCGACGATCTGGGCAATTCAGGGGATCGTCCGCCAAGGGCCACGCTCCGCGAGCTCGAGCGCCAGGCCATCGCCCGTACCCTGGTCGCGACGGGCGGAAACCGGCGGAAGGCCGCCGCGATCCTCGGGATCGGACTCAAGACCCTCTACCGGAAGATTCAAGAGTTCGGCCTCGAGTAGCCCGCCGGAGGGTCGGGCTCTCCAGCCCCCACCGCTGAATGTTGTCATTTTGACCGCTTCGCGCCGCCGTTCCGGGTCGTCTTGACCTCCCCTCCCCGAGAGGATTCCCCTCCCCGTTCGCGCAACTGCCCGTCCCCCAAGGAGTTTCGGCGCGAGCGCCGCGAGCCCTCCGACCTGGCGCGGAGCGTGCTGGCGGACGGAAGGTGATGAGACCACCGGAATCGGTCCTGGTCGTGTCCCCGGATGCGACCACCCTACAGAGTCTGACCCGAGCGCTCGTGCGGAGCGGGCTACCGGTGGTCTCGGCGCTGGGATGGGCGGAGGGGGAAGTCCGACTCCGGCGGATACCGGTGTCCGTCGTGGTGGCCGACTTGGAGGAGCTGAGCCCCGAGGAGCTCGCGAGGGTCCGCCGGCTGCGGTCCAGCTTTCCCAACGTCGCGGTCATTGCGCTGGTTTCGCTGTCCATGTCGGACGTCCGGGCGGCCGAGGCTCAGGGACTCATTCTGGCTGTGCTGCAGAAACCCATCGCCCTCGGGCGCCTGGAGAAGACCGTGAGGGCGGCCCTTCCCGGGACAGGGGTGGAGGAAAGGGGGAAACGGGCGTGAGGGGAAAGTCCCACCGGGTGGCGATGCGACTGGGAACGCTGCTTCTCTTGGGGGGCGCGTGGTTTGTGCCGGGCCGGTCCGCGTCGCCTGGCGAGCACAAGTCGGTGCTGGGCGAGGACCAGACCCAGGCGGTAAGCGGGGAGGTTCTGGTGAAGGATCGGTGCGTGATGTGCCATCCCCTCGGACGGGTCAGGTCCGCTCAGCACACGGCCGGCGGGTGGCAGGCGACCATCGAGAAGATGAAGCTCTTCGGTCTTCAGGTCACCGATATGGAGGCCGCGGCCATCGTGAGCTACTTGAGGGCCGCCTATCCGGCGCTGGCCGAAGATGTCTCGAAGGCGCGGCTCTACATCCCGAACGAGCATGACAGTACCGTGTCGGTGATCAACACCGGCACCCACGCGGTGCTCAAGACGCTCTCCGGGATCCTGCGGCCCCACGCCCTCTGCCGCAGTCCGGACGGCCGGTTCATCTACGTCTCGAACCACAGCGAGCCCGGCGGGGTGCAGGTGATCGACACCCTCATCGACGGGGTGGTGGCCCGGATTCGGACCGCGGCGTTCCCGATGCACTGCGCGTTCAGTCCGGAGGGCCGGTACGCGTTCGTGGCCAGTCACGGGGCGAACGCCGTCCAGATCATCGACGGGATCGCCCAGGAGGTGATTGCCACCATCCCTGTCGGGCGGGCTCCGCACAACCTGGTTGTGAGCCCGAACGGTCGTTCGGTCTGGGTGAGCAACGTCGGCTCGAGCGACCTCTCCGTGATCGACCGGACGACGCTGCAGCTCAGAGCCACCATCACGGTGGGGAAGGCGCCGCTCGGGTTGGCGATGAGCCCCAACGGTGCGCGGGTCTACACGGGCAACACCGCGTCCGGGGACGTGTCGGTCATCGATGCGGCGGCTCTGAAAGTCATCGCGACCGTGCCCGTGGGGAGGGGGGTGAACCAGGTGAAGGTGGGCCCCGATGGGGCGAGTCTCTGGATCGCCGTGGGGGCGGAGAGGACCGTGGCGCTGATGGACCTGGCCAGCCACAGGATCCGCGTCAGGATCCCGGTCGGCCAGGGGCCCCACGGCATTGCCTTCACGCCCGACGGCATGCACGCGTACGTGACCAACAGCGACAGCGACGACGTGTCCGTCATCGATATCGCCGCGCTGAAGGTTACCCAGACGATTCCCGTGGGGAAGGCTCCCGCTTGCCTGTGACGGCCCCGCAAGCTAGTGGGAAGAGATTCAGTGGCCAATGGAGGTGCGCAATGAACGGGATGAGGTGGAGAAAGCTATTCCTGTGCGGGGTGGTCCTGGCCGTGCTCGTCGCGGGGCTGGCCCTCGTCGGTCAACCCCCAAAGGCCCGGGCGCAAGGCGGCGGCTCCACCCTCACGGCTGTCAAGGTCCCGGCTGCCCCGACCCTCGACGGCAACGCCACCGACGAGGCCTGGGCCAAAGCTCAGCCGCTCGCGGTCCCGGTCAAGGAGGGAGCCATCGGGGACATCACCGTGACGCTGAAAGCCGTCTATACCGACACCCACCTGTACCTCCTCGCCCAGTGGCCGGACAAGACCGAGACGATCGAGCACCACCCCTACACGTTCGACGGCCAGAAGTGGACGACGCCGGAGGGGCCCCTCGAAGATCGCTTCGCCATTCAGTGGAACATCTCCGTGGCCGACTTCGAGCGGAAGGGGTGCGCGGTCCTCTGCCACACGGGGGCCAGGTACCCTGACAAGAAGCCCCGGATGCACACCAACGCCCCGGGGGAGTTCACCGACGAGTGGCACTGGAAGGCGGTCCGCTCCAACCCCATGGGGTACGTCGACGACAAGTACCTGGACAGCACCGTCAAACCGGACGACGACGAGGCCGGCCACAGCGCCGACGGGGGCACCCGGGTCTATACCGGGAACAAGTTCCAAAACGCTGCGCCGAGCTTCGTGTGGAAAGGCGCCCCGACGGCCCCGCCGGCCGTTCCGAAGGAGCAGGCGGCGCTCTTCCTGATGGACAAAGAGAAGGCGCCCTACGGGCCGGTCAACCCCCTCACGGGGAAGTCCTGGGCCAAGGGAGACGCGGTCCCGGTGGCGATTCTCCAGGAGCCGACCGGCTCGAACGCGGACATCAGGGCGTACGGGCGGTGGGCGAACGGGGTCTGGACCCTGGAGATGGCGCGGGTGCTCAACACGGGAGTCAACGCCATCAAGGGGGACAAAAAGATCGACGTGATCTTTGAGCCCGGGAAGACGTACTACTTCGGGATCTCGGTCTTCGACAACGCAGAGGCGATCGACCACAGCTTCTCCGATGTGCTGACGCTGGTCTTCCGCTAAGGCGGGGGATTCCCTGTCCCGGCCGGAGGGCGGAAGAAGAGCCCTCCGGCCGGCAGAACCGCTCGAGGCCACGCATCACGGCAAACTTTGGGTCACCGAAGAGGGGGGTCCTTCTCGGTCACCGGGGTCCGGGCACGGCGGCCGGGAGGATCGCCGAGGCGCTCAGCGAGGCGGGGTTGCGGAGCGGCCACCGCCCCGAGTCCACGGCGGTGAGGAAGTCGAGCACGGCCCGGTTGAAGGCTTCGGGCTCTTCGAGGTTGATCGTGTGACCGGACTTCGGGATGACGACGAGGCCGGCGGAGGGGATCTGGCGCTTCATGAAGACCCCCGGTTCCAGGCACGGCTCGTCCTCGTCGCCGGTGACGATGAGGGTCGGCACCCGGAGCTGCGCGAGGCGCTCGCCGAGGTCGAAGACCGACGGCCGGGTCATCTGGACGCCCTGGAGCGTCAACGCGTGCCCCTTGGCGGAGCCGGCGGCGAGCCGGTCGCGGAATGCCCGCCAGCCCTCCGGATCCTTGTCCATGAACTGGACCCGGGTCGGGCCGCGGCTGTAGAAGTCGGCCACCTTTTCCATCCCCTCCTCCTCGAACGTCCGCGCCACCAGCGCCGTGTCCTGCCGGAAGCGCTCGCGGTCGGCGCCGCTCCCGTACCCGCATCCCGCCACGACGAGCGAGAGCGCCCGCTCGGGGTAGCTGAGCCCGAAGTGGAGCGTCGCATACCCCCCCATCGAGAGCCCGCAGACGTGCGCGCGGGGGATCTCCAGGTGATCGAGCACGCCCTTGAGGTCCGCCGCGGCCTGCGGCTGCGAGTAGGCGGCGGGATCCTCCGGGACATCCGACGGCGGGTAGCCGCGGGCGTTGAAGGTGACGGTGCGGTAGCGCCGCCCGAAGAAGCTTACCTGCGGGCGCCAGCTCGCGTGATCCCCGGCGAACTCGTGCACGAAGGCGAGCGGGACGCCCTGGCCGACCTCCTCGTAGAAGAGATTGACACCGTCGATGGCTGCCTTGGGCATGACCGGTCCCTCCCCGAAGCCACGCCTCACCAGTGTCCCACCCGACGGGGATCGCGACCGCCGCGGAACGGCCCCCGGGGCCGGGATCAGGCCTGGTGCACCGCGGCGAGGAAGTCTTTGCCGCCGGGATCGAGGAGGCTCGCCAGGGACACGTAGAGGAACCTGGCCCCGCGCTCGAGGTGCCGCCGCACGGTCGCCGGGGTGGCCAGCACCCCGGGGGCGCGGCCGGCGGCGCGGATCCGGGCCACGGCGTCGTCGACGGCCGCCTGGACCTTCGGGTGGTCCATCTGACCCGGGACCCCCATGGACTGCGAGAGGTCGCCCGGCGCGACGAAGAAAACGTCGATGTGCTCGACCTTGAGGATCTCGTCGAGGTTGTCGAGGGCCTCGACCTCCTCGAGCATGACCACCACCATGGTCTCTTCGTTGGCCCGGCGGGTGTACTCGGCCATCTTCTCGCCGAAGGCCGAGCGCCCCCCGGCGAAGCCGCGATGGCCGATGGGCGCGAACTTGGCGTGGCGGACCGCGGCTTCGGCCGCCGCCCTGGTGTTGACGTGCGGGATCTGCACGCCGCCGGCGCCGCGGTCCAGCGCGCGGGTGATGGTGGGCCCGTCGTTGGCCTGGACCCGGACGATCGGCGTGGCATTGCCCAGCTCGGCGGCCCGCACCATGTTCTCGACGTCCTCCCAGCCCGCGGGGCCGTGCTCGCAGTCGATGAAAATGACGTCGAATCCCAGTCGGGCCAGGAGCTCGACCAGGCCCGCCGACGTGTAGGTGGGGTTGATCACGCTCACCGGCTTCGCCGCCGCCAGCTTCGCTTTCGCGGTGTTGTGTCGCACGTCGTTGGCTCCTCCGAGTCAGGGGGTGGAACGTTCGGGGCGCGCCGATGATACCACGGGGCGGGGGCCGAGGACGGCCCCTGCCGGTGTCGCTTCCCGTTCGCCGCGTCACCCACCCTCCCCCTGCGTGCATTCGCGAATAATGCGGGCCTAGGGCTGGCGGACCAGTGCCGGCGCCGATGACGGGGCAATGATCACGCTGAGGCCGAGCCCGCCCAGGCAGGCCATGAGAGTGGTCCCGGACCACAGGGCGGGAGTCCACCCGAGGCCGCCGTAGGCGAGCGTGACCACGATGAAGTACGTCGCCCAGAGCGCCAGCGGGATGAGCATGGCCACCACCCGAAACGCCGCCATCCGATCCGGGTCCGAGGGCCTGAGCGCCGCGATCAGGACGTCTCCTGCCACCCCGCCCACGAGGGCGACGATGAGCATCGCGACGTCCCGGAAGCCGGCCAGCACGCTGGTCAGCGCCGCGACCACGGTGAACAGGATCGTGACGCTTCCGAACGGGGGGCGCCAGCGCCGGATGAGGAGCAGGACCGGGGTCATCAAGATCAGGTTCGTGATCAGCACGCAGGCCGTCCCGGCGAGCACCGTGTAGTAGCGGTACGGGAACGCGGGCGGCCCCAGCCGGCTGAGCGCCTCGACCATCGACGTCCGGACATCGTGCGCCTCGGTGAACCGAGCCAGGCTGTCGACGAACGGGCGGGCGGGGGTGACGTTCCTGAAGAAGACCGTGTGGTAGTGGAGGAAGAACACGACGAGCGCCGTCGTCAGGGTCAGGGACCAGAGGGTCGGCAGAATCTCCCGCAACGTGGGCGCGAACGAGCCCGTCCGGGACCACACCGCGCGCAGCGGGGCCGAGGTCACGAGTAGCCCCCCGGTCAACAGGATCAGGTGAGGGGGACTGAACGGGGCTTCGACGCCGGCGTCGAAGCCGAGCAGGTCGTGCCAGGTGGCGTCACTGACCGCCCCCACGCCGAGCAAGGCTAGGCCGACCAGCGCGAGCCCGTAGCCGACGGGGATCGCGCGAACGTCGAAGGTCCCCGGTCTCTGAAGCCGGGCGACGCGCCAGAGGGTCGAGCCGCTCAGGGCCGCGATCCCCGCGTAGAGGATTCCGTGCCAGGGCGTGAAGAACGATTCGAGACCGACGAGGCTGTTGTGCGCCCAGCCGTCGATGTACAGGCCAATCAGCGCCCACGTGGTCAGGAGGGTCGTGACGAGGTGGTCGCGCCACTGGAGCGACGGCCGCTCGACCGTGGTGTCGGTCGCCTGGCGCCATACCGCGGCCAGCTTCGTCGCCATGCGGCACCTCCCTGTGCGGCTCGGACCGTCGGATCGCCCGTGAGAGCGGACCCGGAGCCCGGCGGCTGAGGGCGGGTCAGTGATCCCCCCAGATCGCCGCGTGCTGCGCCTGGCGCCGGAAGAGCGCCGGCTCGTAGAGCTTTTCGTAGTACTCCAGCTCGAGGTGGGAGAACTGCAGCCAGATGCCGGGCACGTGGAAGGCGTCCACGTGCGCGGGGAAGCGCCCGTAGGTGTCGTAGAGGTAGTTGCAGATTTCCTTCGTGTACCGGATCGCCTCCTTCGAGTGCGGCTCGGCGTTCCGCAGGAACTCCTCCGCGCTCCCGGCGGCGCGGTACGCGCGAGAGAAGAGGTCCGCGTCGCCGTACGCGCCCTGGCTTCCGTACTTTTCCGCGCAGACCTGGTCGACCGCCGCGTCCATGGACCTGACGTACGGCGGGCAGAGCCCCTCCAGGACCCCATCAATCCCGACCGGGTTCGGCTGCGTGGTCGGCGGCGGCCAGCGCCGCCGGGTCCTCTTCTCCGGCGGGTGCATGCGGAACCCCAACCCGAACCACCCCTTCGCCGGGTCACGCTGCAGGACGTACGGCTGGAACACCGCCGCGTGCACCCATCCCCCGAGGCCCATCGCGTGGCCGATCAGCATGAGGTTCTGGAGCAGGAAGAAGGCCTCGTGGTCCGTGCGCATGGTGGAGGCCAGCCCGAGCGGGACGACGAGGTCGGGATTGACGAAGCCACCGCGGGCGCGGTTGATGCCGCCGATGGGCTGATAGGGGATCCTGGGCGCGAGGCCGAGGTGCATGCCCGCCCACGCAGCCCAGTCCGCCAGGCTCCGGGGCTGGAACGTCTGCCAGTCGTCGATGAACAGCGGCCGCTGGCCGTCGGGTTCCGACAGGAGGATCAGGAGCACGTTGATGATCTGGCGGGTGAGGTCGACGACGGGAAAGAAGATCGTCGTGCCGGGGCGGTTCGAGAGCTGCTTGTTCCAGCCGAGGTAGTAGGGGTAGCGTCGCGGAAACTCGAGCCGCTGGTCGGAGAGGCGGTGCTTCACCGCGGCGGCGGCCCGGAGCCAGTCATCCTCCGCCCACTCCTGCCACCGGGGCGGCAGCTCGCGCAGGAGCCCGAGGGCCTCGCGGCCCCTGAGCCGCTTGATGAGCCAGATCCCGTCGTCGTTGATCATGAAGAAGCTGGTCGCCTGGCAGTTGTCGGCGCTGCTCCCGCTCCGCGCGAGCACGTTCAGAAAGGGCGTCCCGAGCTCCTTCCCGCCCTCCGGCCTCTCGAGGGGTCCGTCGTGCATCGTGATCCCCGTGATCCCGGTCGCCCCGATCAGGATGGCCTCTTCCAGCGGGGTCAGGGGGGCGGGCTCGTTCTGGCTCGTGTGGCTCAGCGTCCCCGACCGGAGGGACGTGCCGCGGCCGACGCGCCGGGTGCGCCGCTCGGCGATCGCCGCCAAGAGGGGGTACTGGAACAAGTCGGTGAGGCCGGGGTGCCGCCCCGCGGAGGCGTCCCGCGTCGCGCCGCCCATCGCATCGCGCATCCTCGCCACTCCTCGCCCCGGCCGCACCGGGGCTCGCTCGGGCTGCCTCAGTTGGCCTTGTCCAGTTCCGCGACGACCAGCGGGAACACGTCCCGGGCCGCGTTCTCGCCGATGAAGCAGTCCATGTGCGCGTAGTTCGGGATCACGTGCCGGGTGTACAAGTCCCCCCCGTTCCGCTCGCGAAGCACGGCGTAGGTGGTCTCCGAGCCCGCGGGCAGAAACAGCCCGTTCTCCGCCCCGTGAACGAAGGCGATCGGGATCGTCAGGCGGTCGAGGTGCGGCAGGTAGACGTCTTCGCCGCGCTTGTCCACGGCGTGGCCCTTCCGCAGGATGAGCGACAGGTGCTTGAACGTGGTCAGGTTCGCCGTCCCGAACATCTCGTGGATCGCGCCGTGGGTGGCCTCGTTCAAGTTCTCGTGCTTGTACACCTCCCCGTACATGAAGAGGATGCGCCGGCACACGGGACTCTGGCAGCGCTCTTTCGTGGGGTAGAGCCGGAGCAGCGTGTCGGACAGCCGCTCCGTCCAGTCGGCGTCGGCGTCGAACTCCGTCGTCAACGTCTCGGCGCCGAGGGCGGTCAGCACCGAGGCGAGGTGGAGCCCGGCCTTGATGTCGTTCAGGGTCGGCGCCCTCGGGTGCAGGGTGAGCTGGGAGCACACGGCGGAGCGCACCCCCTGGAGCCCGGCCAGCATCGCCATCAGGAAGGACAGGGAGCCGACGCAGTGGGCCATGACCTGGACGCTCTCGGCGCCCGTCAGCTTCCGCACCGTCGCCACCGCCGCGGGGTAGTCCTGGAGCGCGATCTCGTCGACGGTGAACTGGGTGCTCGCGGACGGAAGCTCCGGGCTCGCCCGATAGTCCAGGAGCCACGTGTCGTACCCGTGGGCGTCCAGGAACTCGGGCAGGTTTGTCTCGACCGTGTCGATCGAAAACGCCAGGCTCGACGTTCCGTACCCGGGCGAGAGGATCACCGGGCCTTTCGTGCCTCCCGGGTAGCGGGTCAGCCGGAGCCGCACGCGGTCGGCCGTCTCGACGGCGTGGACCTCCGGCGCGCCGAGCCGGAGCGGCCGCCGTTTCCGCGGGGGGGCCTCGGGATTGAACGCGCTCGCCTTGGCCCGCACCCCTCCGTAGACGTCGTAGAGGGCGCCGGCGAAGAGACGGCCGACCTGCGCCGTCGCGGTGAGCCGTTGCGCGACACTCTCGGCGTTGCGAATCCGCAGCGTGGCGAGCAGCCGGAGCAAGTCGTCGGGCCGGATCTGCAAGATGCCTTTCCCCAGCACCGGGCTCGCCGGGCTCTCCCCGTCGTGGACCGTGACGTAGAGCGTCGTGGTGTCTTTCCAGGGACCGAAGCCCGGCTCGTCCCGGACGAGCTTGACGCCCTCGAAGCGATACGTCCGGCCTTCCTCGGAGGTCAGCTTCATCCGGTACCGCATCTGCCGGGCCCCGGCCCGGTCCGGGTCGGCGACCAGCAGGTTGAACTCGCCCTCGGTCGCGGTGAGGGGACGGGCCGACAGGGCCGCGGCCGTCACGCTGCCGACCATTCGGGCCGCGTGGCTCGGATCTCGGAGCATCGCCTGGAGATCGTCGGAGACGACCGTGAGCGTGAGCTCGACTCGCGAGCCTGCCTGCTGCCCTTGCCGGTACGCCGCCTCGTAATCGTCTCTGACCGTCGTGGAGAGGTAACCCGTCATGGTCTCGGTGAACTGAAGGCCGAGTCGCGCCGGCTCGGATACGATCGGCCGTCCTGGACCGAGCTCGTAGTCGATGCGCCAGCCGCGCTCCCGGGCCAGCAGCGCGCAGCACCGCTCGGCCAGGGCGGAGATCGTCAGCAGCGGGTTCACCCCGAGCGACCGGGGGACGATCGACCCGTCACACACATACAGCCCGTCGTGAACCGCCGTGCTTCGGCTTCCGGCAAACACCTGCCCCTTGTGGTCGACCGCCCCGTGTTCGGCGTCCTCGGCCATCACGCAGCCCCCGAGCGGGTGGACGGTCACCAGGCCGTGGTGAGCGAGCCGGCTCCACAGCGGGTTCCTGAGGAAGGTGCCGCCGAGCGCCCGGGTCGCTTGCTCCAGTCGTTCGCGCACGCGCTCGAAGATGGGCTGCGTCCCGGCGCCCGGCCACGCGACCCGTAGGCGGTCGTCCTCCAGGAACATCCGCCCGCCGGCATCGTCGTGGGTCATGACCAGGTAGGTCTGGGTCTGGTGCACCGCGCCCCGGTACGGGCCGCGCAGGACGCTCTCCAGCTGCCGCGCCTTCTGCGCGAGGAAGGCGCCACGATCGGGAGCCGTCCCGACCAGCTTCGCGGCGGTCGCGAACGCGGCGGGAAGGAAGACGCCGAGGGCGCCCGGGATCGTCCCCTCCTCGATGACCATGCCGTCGTCCACCCGCGGCCGGTTCCGGAGGTCGATGAGGCCGGTGATGCACGGCCCGACGGGCCCCAGTTCGCCCGGCGCCCTGTGGCCGAACCCGACCCCGTGGATGACCTCGTCGGTGTTGTAGCCGAACGCGAGGACGTCCCCGTTGCCCGTGAAGTGGTCTCCCACCCGATCGGACAGGGGAAGCCCGGCTCCCTTCGAACGGAGGAGGATCTCCGTCGAGCCGAGGGTTCCCGCCGCGAGCACGACGACGTCGGCGCGGACGAACATGGTCGGCGCATCGAGCCTCTCGCGTCCTGAGCCGAGGAGCTGATAGTGCACGAGCCACTGCCGCCGCGCCCGCTCGAGGCGCCGGACGGCGACCCGCGTGTAGATCTCGGCGCCGTGGCTCTTGGCGTCGGGCAGGTAGTTCATCAGCACCGTGTTCTTCGCGCCGTAGTTGCACCCCGAGACGCAGTCCCCGCACAGCTTGCAGGCATGCTGCGGGACCCCGACGGGGTTGACGCCGTCCCGGAAGGTCACGTTGATGGGCGGCCGGTGGACGCGCTCACCGAGGGCGGCGGCGGACTTCTCCAGCGCGCGGAGCTTCGGCAGGGGCGGGAGGTCGCTCGGGTACGGGACGGGGTTGAGCATCGCCTCGGCGCGCCGGAATCCGTCCGCCAGGGACGTCCCGAGATCGTCTCGCAGCCCCCGGGGCCAGCGCGCGTCCTCGAACACGCGCGCCTCGGGGCGCAACGAGACGTTGGCGTTGACGAGCGAGGTTCCCCCCAGCCCGCATCCGACGAACACGTTGATGTCCCGATTGACCCGGAGATCGTACAGGCCGGTGCGCGACCCCGCGTGCCCGGCCGGCGAATCCACCTGCATCTCACGCAGCGCTTCCGCCCGGGTATCGGGATACTCGCCGGGTTGGAACTCCTCGCCTCGTTCCAGCACGCAGACCCGCTGCCCGGCTCGCGCCAGTCGAGAGGCCGCAATGGCCCCGCCGTATCCGGAGCCGACGACGACGACCGTGTAGTGGTCCTTGAGGCTCTCGATCGACGACGCGAGACGCGCCACTGGCAGCATCCTCTCTCCGGCACGACCAGCGGGCCTCATGGCGGGGGGCGGCGCGGCGAGCGGGCGAACGAGGTCACGACGGCCGAGGCCGCGACCATCACGCCGCTCGCGAGAAAGATCGGCGCGTAGCTCCGGGTGAGGTCGAAGACCAGGCCGCCCGCGTAGGCGCCCAGGGCGCCCGCCAGGTGGTGGAAGAGGTTGGCGGCCCCGAAGATCTTGCCCTGATGAACGGGCCCGAAGAGCTGTCCCACGAGGGTGGCCGAGAGCGGCGCCGTTGTGAAGAAGGTGGCGCCGAAGAGGATGGCGAAAAGGTAGAGCTGCCAGGTCTCACGGACCCCTGGCAGGAAAAAGAGCGACGCCGATCGCAGGACGTACGTCAGGACGAGGGCGGGGCGCGACCCGATCCGGTCGGCGACGGTGCCGGCCACCAGAATGCCGACGATGTTGGCGGCCGCCCAGAGGCTGACGGCGTTGGCCGCGACCGCGGGAGCGAGGCCGAGGTCCGTGGCGAAGGCCGGGAGGTGGGTCGTGAGGAGGAAGTCCGTGAACCCGCATCCCATGAGCCCGGTGGTCAGGCACCAGAACGCCGGCGTGCCCAGGGCCGCCCGCCGGGTGCCAGTCCGCGCCGGTCGCCCTCCGCTCGCGTTCGGCTCGCGGGGGTCCGGCGCGGACGGAAGATCGGAAATCCGCGCCGGTCGCCCTCCGCTCGCGTCCGGCTCGCGGGGGTCCGGCGCCGGCGACCGATCGAGGGACCCGGCCGGGCTGGGGGATGCCTCCGGGCCGTCGGACTTCGCCCCTGGCCGGGGCGCGTCGCGGAGCCAGGCGACGGTGAGGGCGAAGAAGCCCGCCAGGATCGCCGCCATCAAGAGATACGTTCGCCGCCATCCCTCGGCGAGGGCGGCGCGGGCCGCCACCTGGGTGAGGACGAGATGCCCGAGCGAGAAGCCGCTCGCGGCGACGGCCATCACGAAGCCGCGCTCGCGGGGGAACCAGCGGCTGATGTGGACCGAGACCGGGAGCATGCCCGAGCCCGTGTTGCCGACGCCGGCGACCACTCCGTAGAGCAGGATGACGTGCCACGGGCGCTCGGCGAGCGCGATCAGGGCCGTGCCCAGCGCCATGAGTGCCATGGACGGGAGGATGATCCGGCGGGGCCCGAACCGGTCGATGAGGGCGCCGAAGAGCGGTTGGCCGAGCGCGTTCACGGCGAGGCTGGCCGTGGCCGCGAGAGCGAGGGTGGACCGGTTCCACGCGAACTCGCCGAGGATCGGCTTGAAGAGGATGCCGAAGGAGAGGTTGACGCCGGTCGAGACGAAAAGGATGGTGAAGCCCGCGGCGACGGCGGACCGGTGGCCCCGCGCGGCGGGCACCCCGGGCTCGCCCGCCCCCGGGTCCGTCGCCTCACGCGACTGTCCGGCGGCCATCGGAGCGGGTGGCCCGGTCCCTCAGGCCTGGCCGGTCGCGCTCCGCCGCCGGCCCCGGGTCACTTGACGATCTCCAGGAGCTCGACCTCGAAGACGAGCGTCGCCCCCGGCTTGATCCGGGGGGGCGCGCCGCGGTCTCCGTACGCGAGGTCCGGCGGGCAGACCAGCCGGCTCTTGCCCCCGACCTTCATCAGCTGGAGGCCTTCGGTCCAGCACCGGATCACGCCGCTCAGCGGAAACGTCGCCGGCTGGCCGCGCTGGACGGAGCTGTCGAAGACCGAGCCGTCGGTGAGCGTCCCGTGGTAGTGGACCTTCACCGTGTCGGTCGCCTTGGGCGACGCCCCGGTGCCGGGCTTGATCGTGGAGAGGACCAGGCCCGAGGCGGTCCGGGTCGCGCCCTTCTCTGACGCGGCCTTGTCGAGAAAGGCCTGCCCCGACTTCCGCTCGACGGCGGTGACGGCCGCGACACGAGCCTGCTGGAGCTCTCGGATCTTGGGTCCGTACGCCTGAAGGTCGACTTTCTTCTCCTTGTTCAGAACGCCGTCGGTGAGCCCGGCCTTGACGAGCTCGAGCTCCGCGTCGCTGAGCGCGAACGCGGACAGGCTCTGGCTCAGCGCGAGACCGAGCGCGTAGAAAGTCTTCTGCTCCTCGGTCCTGAGCTGGGGCTCGGCGGCGGTGACCGCGGCCGCGGCGGCGAGGAGGACGATCGCGAACATGACGGCTATGCGCACCCCGGTGTCTCCTTTCTCATGCGGTGACCGCGCACCGGGCTCCGGAGGGCAGGACCCTCCTCCGACGGCCGTCTCCTGCCGGTGGGATAGAGTGGCGCCGGGCGGCCCGGCCCCGGTCAGAATCCGAGCGCTACGCCGCCCGCGCGCGGGTCGCTCGCGCCGCGCAGGACGCCCCGCTGGTAGTCGAGCTCGATGAGCTGCACCGCGCCGCCGGCGCTCCAGGGTCCGAGGGCCCCGACGACGTGGCCGCGATCTCGGAGCTCCCGGCGCGTCGCCTCGGAGATGCGATCCTCCACACGGAGCACCATCGGCTGCTCCAGGGTCGCCGGGTCGGTGCCGGGGAAGCTGTACCAGCGCGGGGCTTCCACCGCGTCCTGGAGCGACATCCCGTGGTCCAGGATGTTCGTGAGCGTCTGGACGTTCCACTGCGTCTGCTGGTCGCCTCCGGGGGTCCCGCCGATCAGCCAGGGGCGGCCGTCCCGGCAGACGAGATACGCGTTCAGGGTGTGCATCGTGCGCTTGCCGGGCGCGAGGACGTTGGGGTGGCCTTCGTCCAGCGTGAAGCCCCGTCCGACGCGATTGTTGAGCGTGATGCCGGTGTCGCCCGCGACCACGCCCGAGCCGAACGAGGCCGAGAGGCTGTGGATGAACGAGACGGCGTTACCCTCGCCGTCGGCGGCGGCGAAGTAGCTCGTGTCGGCGCCCTGCTCGGTGAGGCGCCCTGGGCCGGGCGCTGCGGCACGGCCGGGATCCATCTCCGCGCGCCGCCGCGCCGCGTGCGCCTTCGAGATCAGATGCTCGAGCGGCCAGCGGACGGAGGCCGGATCACCGGCATAGCCGTTTCGGTCGGCGAACGCGAGCTTCTTTGCCTCGACCGTGAGGTGGATTCGGTCCGCGTCGAAGGCCGGGAGCGCCTGGAGGTCGAAGCCCTCGAGGATGTTGAGCTGCTCGAGGAGCAGGAAGCCCTGGGAGACCGGAGCGGTCTCGTAGACGGTGACGCCGCGGTAGTCGGTCGCGATCGGCGTGTAGACCAGGGCCTCCTGGTGCGCGAGGTCCTCCGCCACGAAGAGCGCGCCTTCCTGCCGGAGGAACGCCAGGATTCGCTCGGCCAGCTCGCCGCGGTAGAAGGCGTCGGCGCCGCCCTGGGCGACGGCGCGCAGGCTCTTGCCGAGGTCCGGCGCCGCCCAACGCTCGCCCGGGGCGGGGGGCCGGCCCTCCGGGAGGAACTGGCGGGCGGAGTACGGATCGCGGGCCAGGAGCTCAGCCCGCTCGGCGAACCGATAGCTCACGTGCGCCGTGATCGCGAGCCCCTCCTCGGCCAGGCGGATGGCCGGCGCCCACAGCTCGCTCCAGGGCCGGGTGCCATACCGCTTCCAGAGCGCCTCGTAGACGCCGACCGCGCCCGGGACCCCGACCGAGTGGACCCCGTCCAGCGGCATCCTCCGGTAGCCCCGGCTCGTGTAGTACTCCCGGGTCGCGCCGGCCGCCGCGGGGCCGCTCCCGTTGAGCGCAACCATCTCGTGCCGCCGCGCGTCGTAGAGCACCACGAACGCGTCGCCGCCGAGGCCGCACATCATCGGCAGCAGGACGCCCTCCGCGGCGGCGACGGCGACGGCGGCGTCGAAGGCGTTGCCGCCCTGCGCGAGGACCGTCATGCCGACGAGCGCCGCGACGGGGTGGGCCGCGGCGACCATGCCCCGGAGG
>CAZDYT010000004.1:0-26868 GCA_964509395.1 uncultured bacterium | reverse complement strand
CCAAGCGGCGGCGTTTGCGCGCCATTGAGGCCCTGCTGGCCGCGCTGCCGTCCGGCCATCTGGTCGCGACGCCTCCGGCCTGCGGCCTTCGGGCCGTCGCTCCCTTGTGGGAGGGCCGCCGACGACCGAGGACGCCCAGAGGCCGGGACGGCCGCGCGGCCGCAGGCCGTGCGCGTCCCGGCCGAGATCATCGATGCGACGGGGATCGGCCACGGCGCTAGAGCTGGCGGAGGCGCGGGTCCAGCGCATCACGCAAGGCATCGCCCAGGAGATTCAAGCCGAGCACGGTGAGCGCGATGGCCAGGCCGGGGTAGACGGCAACCCAGGGGGCCAGTTCCATGTACCGGCGGCCCGCGCTGAGCATCGTGCCCCAGGACGGATTCGGCGGCTGCGTCCCCAGCCCGAGGAACGAGAGCGTCGCCTCGCTGAGGATGGCCGTCGAGAACGAGAGCGTCGTCTGCACGATCACGGGCGCCGCGATGTTCGGAAGGACGTGGCGTGCCTTGATCCGCAGCCGGCCGGCGCCGATCGCGCGCGCCCCCTCGACGTACTGCTGCTGCATCACGGCCAGCGTCGGCGCCCGGACGATGCGGGCGAAGATGGGGGAGTAGACGATGCCGATGGCCAGCATCGCCGTCGCCATGCTGGGCCCGATCACCCCGGAGATGGCGATGATCAGGATGACGCTCGGGAAGGCGAACATGACGTCGACCAGCCGCCCCGTCAGGCGATCGACCACGCCCAGGTAGTAGCCGGAGACCAGCCCGAGGCTCCCGCCGATCACGAGCGCCATGCCGACCGAGATGACGCCCACCTGGAGGGAGACGCGGGCCCCGAAGACGATGCGGCTCAGGACGTCGCGGCCGAACTCGTCGGTCCCGAGGAGGTGCCGGGCGCCCGGCCGGAGGAGGCGCTTGGCCGGCTGGGCGATCGGGTCGAACGGCGCGATGAGCGGTGCGGCCACGGCCACCCCGAGGAAGAGCAGCACTAGGGCGACGCCCACCAGGGCGAACGGGCGCCGGACGAGGTAGCGGCCGACCGCGACCAGCCGGTCAGTCATAGCGGATCCGCGGATCCAGGCAGGCGTAGAGCACGTCGACCAGCAGGTTGAGCAGGACGAAGGCGACGGCCACGAACAGCACCCCGCCCTGGACCAGGGGATAGTCGCGCTGGTAGATGCCGTTCAGGATCATCCAGCCGATCCCCGGCAGCCCGTAGATCACCTCGATGACGACGGCTCCCCCGAGCAGGTACCCGACCTGCACGCCCATGACCGTGACCACGGGGATGGCGGCGTTCTTGAACGCGTGCCGGGCCAGCACCCGCGCCTCGCCGAGGCCTTTCGAGCGCGCGGCCGGGATGTACTCCTGGCCGAGCACATGCAGCATGGACGAGCGCGTCATCCGCATGACGACGGCGATGAGGGCGGCGCTCAGCGAGAGGACCGGCAGGACCATGTGCTGGAGGTTGGCCAGCGGGCTCTGAAACGGGCTCGCCCACTCCCCCGCCGGCTGCCACCGGAGGTAGAGGGAGGTCACGAGGAGCAGCATCGTCGCGAGCCAGAAGTTCGGGACCGAGAGGCCGACGAGCCCCAGGAGGTGGGCGAGGAAGTCCAGGACGCCGTTCCGCCGCACGGCGGCCAGCGCGCCCAGCGGCACGGCGATCAGCCAGGAGAGGCAGGCGGCGAGGAGGGCGAGCTCGACGGTGATGGGCAGGCGCTGAGCGATGACGTGGCTCACCGGCTCGGCCGTGCGGAGGGACACACCCAGGTCTCCACGCACCAGGTCGCCGAGCCAGCGGAGGTACTGCACGTGGAGGGGAGCGTCCAGGCCGAAGAGCCGGTAGAGCGTCTGGCGCTGCTCGGGCGCGAGCTGCGCCTCCGTGCCGATCATCACCTGGACGACGTCGCCGGGCAGGAAGCGCATGAGCCCGAAGACCAGGACCGAGATGCCGAGCAGCGTGGGCCCGAGCAGGATCAGCCGGCGAAGGACGTACTTCGCCACGACGCATCAGGCTACTTGTCCAGCCACGCGTGCTTCAGCCCCCAGGCCCGGTAGGTGAAGGCGCTCTGGGTATAGCCCTTCACGTAGCTCTGGAGCCCCTCGATCACGCTGTCGTTGCAGAGCCAGATGTTGGGCGCGTCGTCGAGCAGGATGCGCTGGATCTCCCGGTACAGGCTCTTCCGCTGGCTCGGGTCGATGGTCGTCCGGGCCTTGACCAGGAGGTCGTCCAGGGTCGGGTTGTAATAGCCGGCGGCGTTCCGGGTCTTCGAGTAGAGCCCGTTGTAGACGTAGCCGTCGGGGTCGTGGCGCGCCGTGTAGGCGTTGGCCTGGATGTCGTAGTTGAAGGTCGGCGGCGCGACCTCCTTGAGGAAGACGCCCTGCTCCACCTGCCGGATCTTCACGACGAGCCCGATCTTCTTCATCTGCTCGGCAAAGACGACCGCGAGCCCGGGGAAGTTCTGGTTGAACGGCGTGACCAGGAGGTCGATCTCTTTGCCCTCCGGGACGCCGGCCTCCCGGAGGAGCTGCTTCGCCCGGACCAGATCGGGCTTGTACCACCGGCTCTGGAGCTCATCCGGGGAGAGGAACCAGTCGCCGAACCCGATCGGGATGGGCCCGGCGATCGTGGCGCCGCCCGAGAAGACCTTCTCGACGAACTCCTGGCGGTTCGCCGCGAGGCTGATCGCCTGGCGGACGCGCACGTCGTTCCACGGCTTCCGCTGCCGGTTGATGACAAAGGCGTAGAGGTAGGTGCGCGGCCGGCTGGTGATGACGATGTTCTTCTCGTTCCGGAGCCGCTGCATGCCCTCGGGCGTGAGGAACGCATAGTCCAGCGAGCCGCCCCGCATGCCCGCCACGCGGGCGTCTTCCTCCTCGAGCACCCGGAAGGTGACGTCCTCGATGTACGGCAGCGGCTTCCCCCAGTAATCGGGGTTCCGCTTGAGCTTGACGTGGCTCTTCGGCACGTACTCGACGAGCCGGTACGGGCCCGTCCCGATGACCTGGGTCTCCAGCTTGAGCTTCTCCATGGCGCCCTTGGGAATGGTGGCCGAGCTCCGGAGGATGGCGAGGGCGCCGAGCAGCGGCGGGAACGGGGCCTTCGTGGTGACCCGCACGGTGTGCTTGTCGACGACCTCGATCCGGTCCACCTGATCGAAGTTGCCCCGCCACACGGCCGGCCCCTTCGGGTCCAGCACGATGTCCAGCGTGTACTTGACGTCCTCGGCCGTGAACTCGCTCCCGTCGTGGAACCGGACCCCCTTGCGGAGGTGGAAGATGTACGTCGTGGGATCCGGAGTCTCCCACCGCTCGGCGAGCGCCGGCACGATCCTGAGATTCGAGTCGAACGCGGTGAGGCTCTCGTAGCAGTGCTCGAAGCCCTGGGTCGACGAGAAGTTCGAGTTGGTGATGGGGTTGAGGTGCACCGGGTCGGTCTCGGCGGCCCAGATCGAGGTGCCGCCGGGCTTCGCCGCCTGGGCGCCCTGCGCCCGGGCCCGGGCCGGCGCGAGGCCGGCGACGGCGGCCTGGCTCAACCCGAGCGCCGCCGCCCCCTTCAACAGCGCCCGGCGGCTCAACCGGCCGCGCGGAGCATCCTCGAAGCCGTGGGGCTCGGAGTCCTGGATCATGGCGACCTCCTCTTCCGCGGTCAGGGGCTCACGTCCGATTATCGAAGCCGGCGAGTGCCGGCAGTCTAGCACGCTGCAGACCAACGTGCACGCGATCGGACGCCTCCCGTCTCCCGCCGACTGCTCACGCGGGGTCGAGCACCTGATGGGTCTCGGCCCCCGTGCGGATGCGCGCCCAGTCGTACCGCATCGGCAGGAGGCGGCCCTCGCGCCAGGGCGCCGCCTGATCGGCGTAGTGCGGGCTGCCCGGATGCCCGGACGCGCCGAGCGGAATGACCCAGGCGCTCCGCTCCCAGTCGGCGAGGTCGAACACGTAGCGGGCGACCGACGTCGCACTCACGCCGTAGCCGGCCGCCGCGATGAACGAGGCGGCCTGGACCGTCTCCCCGTCCCCGCCCACGGCGACGGACGGCGGATTCAAAAGCTCCGCCACCTCCGGGAAGGCGGCCGCGAGCGGGTGCACGGGTTGCGTGACATGCAGGTGGCCCCACTGCCATTGGGCGAGATCGGGGCCGAGCGTCGCGAAGAGCTCCGACACCGCGCCGCTCAGGGCGCGGCCGAGCGCCGTGGGCCACTCGAGGCTGCGGGGAAGCAGCGTCCGATCATCCCGCCGGATCCACTCGGTGAGCCGGGCCCGGAGCCGCCCCATGTGGGCGACCGCTCCCCGCGGGGCGCCGGCGAAGGCCTCGGCCGTGAGGGGGCCGAGGAGGGGCGTCATGAGGTCGCGCATGAGTCGCTCGCGGAAGACGCTGTAGATCGTCGCCGCCACGCTCTCCGGATCCATCACCCCGTCCCAGGCGAGGAGCGCGCCCAGGGCCTCCTTCGCGAGTCCCTCCGGGACCGGCAGGCCGCGGAGGAGCTCGATGAACTCCCGGGCCGGGATCGAGACCCGGTCGGTGTGGATCGCCGCCATGTCGGCAACCGTGGCGCCCCGGAGGCCGCGCAGGCGCTCGACGAGGCGCCGGGTCCGGAAGTCGGGGGCGAAGTCGAGCCCGAGGTAGTGGGGATACTCGGGCCCCGCCACGCGGCTGTTGGCGGTCGCCACGAAGCCCGGCTCGGGGTCGCGGAGGGCCGGCATGGCCTCGAACGGGATCATCCCCTGCCAGTCGTGGGCGCCATCCCACCCCGGGACCGGCAGCCATGCATTGGCCATCGATCGGATCGGGACCTGCCCCCGCGTCCGGTACCCGATCGCGCCGTGGACGTCGGCGAAGACGAGGTTCTGCACCGGGTCCACCCACGGGCGCATCGCGGCCTCCAGCTCGTCCGCCGTCTGCGCCCGCAGCATCGGCAGGAGCGCCTCGAGCGTCCGGTTCGGCTCCGCCGTCGCCGTGTACCGGAACGCGAAGGCGGACCCGCTTCGAGGATCGCCGAGGACGATGGGCCCGTGGTGGGTCGCGCAGAGCTCGAGCTCGGTCGACTCGGCGCCGCGCACGGAGATGGTCTCGCGGGCCGTCTCAGCCTCCCGCCACTGGCCGCGGACCTCGTACCGCCCCGGGTCGGCCGGGTCGAAGCGCTCGAGGTAGAGGTCCTGGTAGTCCGCGCCGGTGTGGGTCACGCACCAGGCGACGTGCCGGGTGTGGCCGAAGTGGGGGAAGCCCGGCACCCCGGGGAACGAGAGCCCGATGGCGTCGAACTCGGGGCAGGCCAGGTGGTTCTGGTAGTAGACGTTGGGGACGTCGAGCGGCCGGTGTGGATCGCCCGCGACGAGCGGCTTGCCCGAGGCCGTCCGCGCGCCGGCCACTGCCCAGTTGTTGCTCCCGCTCTCCCACTCGGGCCAATGCGCGAGCACGGCCTCTCCCTCGCCGAGCTCCTCGAGCCCGTTCACCGCGGGGCCGCGGGACTCCACCCCCGGTGGGACGATCAGCATCGGATTGGGCTGGGTGCCCGGGCAGAGCCACGCCGTCCGGGCGGCGCCGAGGTGGCGCAGGAGCCGGGCGCGCCAGGCCTTCCCCTGCCACGTGCCCATGAGCACGTGGCGCACCTTGAAGACGGCCAGGCTGTCCCACGGCGCCCAGGGCTCGGGCCGGGACCGGAGGAGCTCGAACTCGACCGGCAGCGTCCGGGCCGTCCGGATGAAGGCGTTGACGCCGCCGGCGTAGGCGTCGAGGATCGCCCGCGTCTCGGCGTTCACGGCCGCGTAATCCGCGCGCGCGCTCGCGCCCAGCCGGAAGCGGCGCATCTGGCGATCCTCGGCGAGCGCGGCGGGCCCCGCGCACTCCGCCCAGCGGCCCCAGGCGCGCCGGCGGTCCTGCTCCATGTGCCAGAGCCGGTCCTGGGCATGGACGAATCCCTGGGCGAGGAACGCGTCATGGAGGGAAGCGGCCCGGACGTGGGGGATGCCCTCCCGGTCCCGCCAGACCTCCACGCGCCCGTGAAGGCCGGGGAGACGGAGGGTGCCTCGAAGCTCGGGCAGCGCGCGCGTGAGGCGGTCGGGAGTCACGGGGCCAGATCCGCTTGAGCCCCGCGCCCTCCCGAGGGAGGGAGCGGGAGTGACGCCATTTACGGCGCGGAGGAGAGCTGGCGGACGCGCGCCCGGCCCTTCACCTCGGGGTTCACGAGCGCCCGCGGCCACTCGCCCCGCAACACCCGGAGCACCTCGTCGACCGTGTCCCGCCGATTCTCGGGGAGCGAATCCGCGCTGTACCCCGCGGTGTGCGGCGTGCGCAGCACGTGGGGCAGGCCGAGGAGCGGGTTGTCCGGGGCGGGCGGCTCCGTCTCCAGGACGTCGAGGGCGGCGCCCGCAATCCAGCCCTCCCGCAAGGCCCGGATCATCGCCGCCTCGTCGACCGTGCCGCCGCGGGACGTATTGACGAAGTAGGCCGTCGGCTTCATCGCCCGGAACTCGGCCTCGCCGAACATGCGGCGCGGCGAGCTGGTGAGCGGGGCATGCATCGAGACGAAGTCCGACCGCCGGCACAGCTCGTGAAGCGCCGTGAGCTCGACGTTCCAGCGACCGACCTCGACCGAGGTCAGGAACGGGTCGTGGGCCAGATACGTCATCCCGAAGCCGCGCAGCTTCTCGGCGGTCAGCCGCGCGATCCGGCCGAACGCGACGAAGCCGAGCGTCTTGCCCTTCACGCGAAAGATCGGGCCCATCGCCTGGAGGGCGGCGGGGCGGCTCCAGCCGTGCCGCGTGGCCGCGTCGAGCTGCGGCCCGAGCTTCCGCGCGCATGCCAGGATCAACATGGCGGCGTGATCGGAGACCTCCTCGGTGCAGAAGGTGGGGCTGTTCGCGACCAGCACGCCGTGGCGGGTCGCCGCCTCGACGTCGACCCGGTCGTAGCCGACCGTGCACTGCTGGAGAAACGCGAGCTTCGGCAGGCTCGCGAACACGCGCTCGGTGAACGGCGCCCCGCCGAAGCACATCACCACGTCGGCCTCGGCGCACGTGGCGAGGATCTCGTCCTCGCTCCCGCCGCGCGCCGTCACGATGGCGGCGCCGGTGTCCGCGAGCCGCGCGCGCTCCGCGGCGCCCCGGTCGTCGAACAACGGGCCGATCACGGCGACCCTGACCGGTCGTTCGCCCATCCTCTGTGCCTCCCCCTGGGACGAGTCCGGCCGCCCCGAAGGGCGACCGGGGGAGAGCATAGGGGAAGAGCGACCGGCCAGCAAGAGGGGTCGCGCTGCCGCGAGCCTCACGCCAAGAGGACGTTCACGACGTTCGAGATGATCCGGGCGGCGCGGCGGCGCGCCGCGGCGAGGGGCCCCCGGGGCTCGGGACGCTCCGCTCGCTCGGCCGCCGGGCGCCCCCAGCGGATCGGCACCAGGCCGGGCGCCTCCACCCGCCCCTGCTGAACCAGGTAGAGGTCGGTGGATCCGCTCCGGACCACGGCGACGTAGTGGGCCGTTTCGCTCACGGGATCACCCTTGGGGTGGCTCGAGGATCCTCTCATGGCCGTCTCCTCCTTATGACACCGATCCCTGACCCCTGTGAGGAGACGCAACGGGGATGCCACGGCTGAGTCCTTTCGAAGCCACGACTTAGGAGGCGAGTCGGGGGGTTCGGCGATACCGAGCGACGAATTTCCGGCAGTCTTCGGCAGCGGGACCGGCCGGCGGGACGCCACGAACCGGCTCCGGGTGGCCCCTGTCGCCTCAGGGTGGGGCCGGCTCCTGCGGAGGATGGCGGCGGGCGGCGGCGCGCCGCCTCAGTCGGCGTAGCGGATGCGGGGCTCGAGGTAGCCGTAGAGCAGGTCGACCACCAGGTTGATGGTCATGAACAGGGCCGCGATGAAGAGGACCGTGCTCTGCGTCAAGGGATAGTCGCGCTGGTAGATCGACCACAGGACCAGCCGGCCCACGCCCGGGAGCGTGAAGACCTCCTCCACGACGACGGTCCCGCCGAGCAAGACCCCCACCTGGAGCCCGGCGACGGTCACGACCGGGATCAGGGCGTTCTTCATCGCGTGCTTGAGGAGCACGGCGCGCCCGCCGAGGCCCTTGGCGCGCGCGGTGCGCACGTACTCCGAGCGGAGGACGTCCAGCATGCACGAGCGGGTGGTGCGGGCGATGTTGGCGGCGCTGGCCGTGCCGGGACAGAGCGCCGGCAGCACCATCATCATGAGGTTCGCGCGGGGGTCGGTCAGGAGGCCCACCCACACCACGGACGGCATCCAGCGGAGGTAGAGGGAGAAGAAGAGGATCAGCATCGTCCCCTGCCAGAAGACCGGGACGGAGAGGCCGAGGAGCGCCCCGATCCGGGCCACCTGGTCGACCGCCCGGTTCTGCCGGATCGCCGAGACGATGCCCGCGGCCATCCCGATGAGGAGCGCGAACCCCACCGCCAGGACGGTCAGCTCCAGGGTCACCGGCAGGCGCTCCAGGATGAGCTGGAGCACCGGCTTGCCCGTCCGCCAGGACGTGCCGAGGTCGCCGTGGAGGAGCTGCGCCACCCAGCGGGAGTACTGGACGTACCACGGCTGATCCAGGCCGAAGAAACGCCGCAGCTCGGCCACCATCACCTGGCTCACCACGGCGTCGGCCCCGATCATCTGCTCCACCACCGTCCCCGGGATCAGCCGCAGCATCAGGAAGATCAGCACGGTGAGCCCCGCCAGGGTCAGCAGCATCGAGTAGACGCGGACGAGCAGGTACCGTCCCACGGCTGTCTCAGGACGATCGGACCGCCTGGGCTTGGCCCAGAGGGCCGTCGGAGGGGGGCATCGCCCCCCTCCGGGATTCCTTCACGCCTTGTCGAGCCAGACGCCCTCGAAGCCGTAGAGGAGCGTCGTGGGATGCTGCTTGAAGCCCTTCACGGCGGCCTGGGTGAAGTCGATCGTGTCGGCGGAGAAGAGCCAGAGGTGCGGCACGTTCTCGAGGATCAGGATCTGGACCCGGTCGTAGATCTCCTTGCGCTTCTTCTGGTCCATCGTGCGCCGCCCGTCCTCGAGGAGGGCGTCCAGCTCCGGGACAGACCAGCTGTTCCAGTTCTGGCCCTTGGTCGAGTGGAGGGCACGGAAGAACGCCGTGTCCGGGTCGGCATAGCCCGGGGTCGTGTTCATGGTGAGGTCGAAGTCGTGGGCCAGCCACCGCTTGATCCACACGGCGTACTCCACGTTCTCGATCTCGAGGGTGACCCCGATCCGCTTCAGCTGGGCCGCGACCACCTGGGCGCCCGACACCATGGTGGGGAAGGTCGGGATCACCCCGAGCTTCATCGTGAAGCCGTTCGGGTACCCGGCCTCCCCGAGGAGCTTCTTCGCCTTCTCCAGATCGGGCTTGTAGTACTTCATCCACTGCTCTTCCGGGAGCTGCCACTGCTTCATCGGCGCCGTGGCCGGCGCGGTGAGCCGGCCGAAGCCCGCGGCGGCGACCCGCAGCACCTGGGCGCGGTCCACCGCCCAGCTGATCGCCTGGCGAACCCGGACGTCCTTGAGGGGACCGCGGTTGGCGCTCATGTTGAGGAAGTCGTAGCCGAGGCGGGAGCTGCGGTAGGCGGTCAGGGTCTTCTCGTCCTTCAGGAGGTTGAAGTTCTTGTTGTCCTCGATGAAGGCGTGATGGATCTGGCTGGTTCGGAGCGCGGCCACGATGTTCGCCTCGTCGGGGATGATGCGCAGGATGACCTCGTCGACGTGCGGCAGGCCCTTCTTGAAGTAGCTCGGGTTCTTCTTCAGGACCATTTGCTGCTCGACCTTCCAGTCCTGGAGGATGAAGGGGCCGGTGCCGAGGGCGGCCTTGTTGAGGTCCCCGTGCTTCTGGATGCCCGCCTCGTTGATGATGAAGCCCCAGAAGCCGCCGAGGGCGGCGAGCAGCCCGGCGAAGGGCTCCTTGGTGAGGAACTTCACGGCGTACTTCCCGGCCGGCTCCACCTTGTCCACGGCGATGAAGTCCGACTTCCCGGGCGACTTCTCGAACAGCCGGTCGAAGGTGAACTTGACGTCGGCGGAGGTCATCTCCTGGCCGTCGTGGAACCGGACGCCCTGGCGGAGCTTGAACGTCCAGGCCTGCCCGTCGGGGCTCACCTGCCAGGACTCGGCCAGCTCCGGCACCGGGTTCATGTCCGGATCGAAGCGGACGAGCTGGTTGTACATCATCGGGGAGCGCCGGCTACGCGAGAACGCCGGGACGAGCTGGGGATCCAGCCCCGTGGCCTCGGTGGTCTGGGCCGAGATGAAGGTTCCCCCCGGCTTCGGAGCCTGCGCGAACGCGGTCCGGCCGACCGCCAGGGCGCCGAAGGCGAGGCCGCCCGCCTTCAGGACCTCGCGACGGCTCAGGGAAACGGGATCGGGCTCTCGGTGGCGCGCTGTCATCGTCGTCCCTCCTGCGGTTGGGCGTTACTGGGTCTTCGGGTCCAGGATGTCCCGGAGCCCGTCGCCGATCAGGTTGAACGCCAGCACGGCGACCATGATGGCGATGCCCGGGAACACGGAGATCCACGGGGCGGTCTCCAGATACGTGCGTCCCTCATTGAGCATGTTTCCCCACGACGGCGTCGGCGGTTGCGCGCTCAGCCCCAGGTAGCTCAGCGAAGCCTCGATCAGGATCGCCTGGGAGAAGGCGATCGTCCCCTGCACGATGAAGGGGGAGATGACGTTGGGGACGATGTGCTTCCCCACCACGACCCAGCGGCTCGCGCCCAGGGCCCGGATGGCCTCCACGTACTCCTTCTCCCGCTCCCCCAGCACCGGCCCCCGCATGATCCGGCCGAAGAGCGGCGTGTAGACGATCGCGATCGCGATCACCGCGCTGTTCAGCCCGGGTCCGCGCATCGCGGCGATCCCGACCGCCAAGAGGAGGCCCGGGATGCTGAAGAAAACGTCCATCACCCGGCTGATCAGGTTGTCCCACCCGCCGCCCGCGTAACCCGCGGTGAGACCCAGGACGCCCCCGACCAGCATGGCCACGCTGATCGAGACGAGGGCGACGTAGAGCGAGATGCGCGAGCCGTAGATCACGCGGCTCAGCACGTCGCGGCCGAAGCGGTCGGTCCCGAGGAGCGCCTTCGCCCCCGGCGGGGTCTCGATGAGGTCGAAGTTCTGCTCGTCGGGGGCGACGGGGGCGAGCACGTTGGCGAGGACCGCCATCGCGATCACCAGCAGCGCAAAGACCGCCCCCAACTGCACCGCGGCGCTGCGCAGGGTTCGCCGGAGGGTCCGGCCCCAGGGCCGGCCTTCCCGGGCCCGTCGCGCGGCCAGAGCCCCCTCGCCGATCAACTCCGCGGCATCGCCGGGCACGGCTCAACCCCGGCCGCTCGCGGTCGGGTCGAACGGCCGTCCGAGCACTCGAGTCACCCGCATCCCGCCTCGCCGAGGGCTGAAAGGTTCGGTGTGGGCGGGAGTCTAGGCGGAACCGGGGGACCTGTCAAGCGCGTGGGCCAGCTCACGAGCCAGTTGATCCGTCTTCGCAGCCATGATGAAGTCGTTGCGATGGAGCCCCCGGATCTTGTGGGTCCACCAGCCGACGGTGACGCGCCCCCACTCGGTGAGGAGGGCGGGATGGTGGCCCTCCGCCTCGGCGAGCCCGCCGACGCGATTCGTGAAGGCCAGGGCGTCGGCGAAGGTCGCGAAGCGGAAGGCGCGCGCGAGCCGCGGAATCCCGTCGCGCTCGACGACCTCCCAGTCCGGCACCTCGTGCCGGAGCTCGGCCAGCTCCGCCTCGGTCACCCGCGGCGCGTCTCGACGGCAGGCGACACACTTCTCGCTCGCCAGAGTGGGCATCGGCGCACCTCTCTCCCCAGCCAGAATCTTGGCGGGACCGCCGGAAGCTGTCAAGGTGCCGCCGGCCCGCGCGCCCGGCCAGTCACGCGCCGCCGATGCTCCTGACCAACGGCCGGATCTACACGCTCGACGCGGCCAACTCGGTCGTCGATACGCTCGTCCTCCGGGGCGGCCGCGTCGTCTTCGCGGGGCGGCGCCAGGACGCGGCCGTGGGGGGCACGGAGGAAACCGTCGACCTCGCCGGCCGGGCGGTGCTGCCCGGGCTCGTGGACAGCCACGCCCACCTCATGCATCTCGCCCGCGCGCGGCTCGGCCTCGACCTGAGCGGCCTCCGCTCCGAGGCCGCGGCGGCGCGGCGGGTGGCGGAGGCCGCCGGGACGGTCGCCCCGGGGGAGTGGCTCACCGGCCGCGGCTGGGACCAGAACCGGTGGCCGGAGCGACAGTTCCCCACGAAGGCGTCGCTCGACCGCGCCGCCCCACGGAACCCCGTGGCCCTCACCCGCATCGACGGCCACGCCATCTGGGCAAACTCGGCCGCCCTCCGCGCGGCCGGTATCGACCGCCACGCAGGAGATCCGGCCGGGGGACGCGTCGTCAAGGGCCCGGACGGGGAGCCGACCGGGCTCCTGATCGATACCGCCCAGCGGCTCGTCCAGGCGGTGCTGCCACGGCCCTCCGAGGAGCGCTTCGACCGGGCCGTGCAGGAGGCGATCGCCGAGTGTCTCGCCGTGGGATTGACCGGCATCCACGAGATGGGCGCGGATCCCGAGGCCCTCGCCGCGTACCGGCGGCTCTGCGAGCGCGGGCAGTTCCCCTTCCGCAACTACGCCGCCGTCCGCGGCAGCGCCGGGGAGGCGTGGGCGTATTACCGCGACCGGGGGCCGGAGACGATCGGGGACGGGCGGCTCGTGGTCCGCGCGCTCAAGCTGGTCGTGGACGGAGCCCTCGGCTCACGCGGCGCCCTCCTTCACGCGCCCTACTGCGACGACCCCGGGAACACCGGCCTCCTGCTCCTTCCGCCGGATGAGCTCGAGCGGCTCACCCGCGAGGCCGCGGCCCGGGGATTCCAGGTCTGCGTCCACGCCATCGGCGACCGCGCGAACACGCTGGTTCTCGACGCCTTCGAGACGGTGCTCGCGCGCCGCGGGCCGGACCTCCGGTTCCGCGTCGAGCACGCCCAGATCCTGACGGCCCAGGACATCCCGCGCTTTCGGCAGCTCGGCGTCCTCCCGAGCATGCAGCCCGCCCACTGCACCTCGGACATGCCGTGGGCCGCGGAGCGGCTCGGCGCGGCGCGGCTTCGGGGGGCCTACGCGTGGCGCTCGCTCCTCGCCACCGGCGTCGTGATCCCCGGAGGGTCGGACTTCCCCGTGGAGGACCCCAATCCCTTCCACGGGGTCTACGCGGCGGTGACCCGCCGGCCGCTCACCGGGGAGGACCGGGGCTGGCAGCCCGAGCAGCGCATGACGCGGGAGGAAGCCGTGCGCGCCTTCACCACCTGGGCCGCCCAGGGCGCCCACCAGGAGGCGGAGCTGGGCTCCCTCGAGCCGGGCAAGCGGGCTGATGTGGTCGTGCTCTCGGAGGACGTCTTCACCTGCCCCGAGACGCGGATCAAGGACATCGGCCCCGTCATGACCATGGTGGGCGGCGAGGTGGTCGCCGCGCGGGAGGTATAGTGGAGGGTCGGCACGGAGGGCAGCGATGCGGCGAATCTTCACGAAGCCGGAGAGCGAGAGACGCGAGGCCAAGGACGCCTTTCCGCGATCGGTGCACCTGATGATCGAGCCCGCCACGGCTGGCTCCGAGCATCTGGCGATGGGCACCGAGGAGGTGCACCCCGGCAGCCAGATCCCCGTCCACGTCCACCCGGACGCCGAGGAGATTCTCTTCGTCTACCAGGGCCGCGGGCGGGCGCGGGTCGGCGACGAGGAGGTCGAGGTCGGCCCCGAGACGGCCATCTTCGTCCCCAAAGGGACGCCGCACGGCTTGATCAACACGTCGGACGAGCACGTCCACCTCACCTGGACGTTCTCGCCGCCGGGCGAGCACGAGAAGTTCCGCAACGCCGAGATGTGGAAGCATGCCGCCCGCTCGGCGCGCTCCCCCAACGCCCGGGACGACGCGGACGGGTGAGGGGCCGTCGCGTGGGGGGGCCCGGCCTCGGCCCCCGCTCACCCCGACCCACGAGTGATGCTCAAGCGCGCCCTCGAGACCCTCGGCACGGTGGCCGGCACGCTCGGGTACATCGCCGCCCTCGTGGTGCTCGTCGGGGTCGTCTCGCACGCGCTGACGTGGCTCCTGACCCGGAAGCGCGCGGTGGAGTGGGTCTGGAACTACTGGAACGTGCTCGGCGCCGCGCTCATGCTCGCCGGGCTCGCCGGCATCGGATACGGCTGGCTCGTGCTGGGGCTCGAGACCGCCGCCGGGAGCGGCCTGGCCGGCTTCGGGCTCCTGCTGGCGTCGGCGGGTCTCTGGATGATCATCCCGATCTAGATCACCCGGAGGGGGGCTCCGCCCCCCACCCCATGTGCCAGGCCTTCGCGCAGCGGAGGAATACGTAGTAGCTGTAGAGTCCCGCCAGGAGGAGACCGTGCCTGCCGTCGAGGAACCCTCGGTGGACGAGGTACATGGAGCAGAACCGGCCGGCCGGACGGAGCAGGAGGTCACACCATGAAACCCGCCGGCCGCCCCGGATCAGATCCTCGGCCGCGAGCGTCGAGTAGAGGTTGGCCCGCTGGACGAACTCCGCGACGCCCCGGTAGCTCTGGTGGAGAAGAGGCGCCTTGAGGTGGCCGAGCCGCCCTCTCACCTCCACGCCCTCGTGGACGCTGACCGGGCGGAAGGACCCGGACCCGCGGCGAAAGAGGCGGAGCTGGTAGTCGGGAAACCAGGTGCCATGCCGAATCCAGCGCCCGAGGAAGAAATTCTTCCGGGGCAGGTAGTATCCGTCCAGAGGGCCGTCGGCCTCCAAGACCGCTTGAATCTCCTCGCGAAGATCCCGCGTCACCCGTTCGTCGGCATCCAACGAGAGCACCCAGGGCTGCGTGGCCTGGGCGAGCGCGAAGTTTTTCTGAGCGGCGAAGCCGGACCAGGGTTGCACCACAACCCTTGGCGTGAACCGTCTGGCGATCTCGACCGTCCGATCGGTACTTTCCCCGTCGACCACCACGATCTCCTGGGCCCAGGCGATGCTGTCCAGACACTCCTGGATACGCTCCTCCTCGTCTCTCGCGATGATCGTCACGGAAAGTCCCGGGCCCACTAGCGTCCCCGGCCCGGCGTCACGCGAGCCACTCCATGGCCACCTCGAAGACCGTGTCCACGGAGATGTCCTCCATCCGCCCCGTGGGGCTCCGGAGGGCCCGGACTCGCGGCCCATATGGGCCGTTCACCTCGGGGCGGGTTGGCCCATAGAGACCGATGGTCGGCACACCCAATGCGGCTGCGAGGTGGAGGGGACCGGTGTCATTGCCGATGGCGAGGCGCGCGCGCCGGAGCAACGCCACAAAGTCGGGGGTGAACCCCGTGTACGGAAGAATGGATTCCCCGTCGAGGCCACCGGCGACGAGACGAAGGGCCCCGTCTTCTCCGGGAGCGGCCAGCGCGAGCACCCGCACCCCGCTTCTCGAGGCGAGTCGCTCGGCCAAGCGCTGGTAGTACGCCGGTGGCCATTGCTTGCGCGGCCGGCGAGTGGCGGGAATGAGGGCCACCACGCGATCCTGCGGCGTGATGGCGTGGCCTCGAAGAAAGGTCCCGGCCCGTGCCTCGGCCTCCGGCACGTCGGGAATGGGAAAGGCGATCTCCTCAACAGGGATCCCCAGGGGCCCCAGCAGGCTGAGATTCTTCTCAACCATATGCACGGCCCCGGGAGGGGGCGTGACCCAGCAGGTGGTGAAGAGGGAGGACAGTGGCTCCCTCGCGTGGGGCCACGCGAAGCCGATCCGCATCGGGGCTCGGGTCAGCACGGAGAACAGCGTACTCTTCAGTAGCCCTTGCACATCGAGCGCCACGTCCAGCCGGAGGCCGCGCAGCCGCTCCCTCAGCCCTCGCCATTCCGCCAGCACCCGGACCGCGCCTCGGGGCCTCAGGAACTCATGCCGCCAGCGGCGAGTCGGGGCCACGACCACTTCGTCGACGACCGCATTGTTCCGCAGCAGCGTCTGCTCGCGCTCCTCGACGATCCACACGATATACGAGGTCGGGCTGTGCCGACGGATCGCAGACGCGACGGGAAGCGTATGCACCACGTCGCCGAGCGACGTCAGCCGGACGATGGCGATCCGCACGGGCTTCATCCTCGCGCTCGAACCCGCCGACAGCTCCGTGTCGGCCTGACCCGCGTCATTCAGGAACGAGCGGCCTGGCCGCGCGGGGCCTCGCGCGATGAGGCCTTCCCATCCCGGCTCGGTCCCGCGGTCCAGGCCTCCACTGCGGCCGGTGCGCCCCACCCTAGCCCGCGGGACCTCAAGGCGTCAAGGCGCGACTCCGGAGGCTCGAGGTCTCGGTGATCGGCGCCCTGCGGGGTCTCGGCCCTCCGCGGGTGTGGACCGGAGGCGGAGCCGCCCATCAGATCCGCAGGGTCGAGCGCTCCCCCAGGAGCCGGTAGGTCAAAAACAGCGGGACTGACGCCGCCACGATCAGGATCGAGCCCAGGGCCGAGGCGGTCCCGAAGTGGTTGCTGAACACCTGGGTGAAGATCTCGACCGACATCGTCGCCCAGGGCCCGGAGTAGAGCAGGATCGAGGAGCTGAGCTCCCCGATGGTCGTGATCCAGGCGAGGGTGGCGCCCGAGACGATGGCCGGGAGCATGAGGGGGACCGTCACCTGGCAGAACGTCCGGAACGGCGGCACCCCGAGGCTCACCGACGCCTCCTCGACCCGGATGTCGATCTGCTGCAGCATCGCGGCGCACGACCGCACCGGGTAGGGCAGGTGCCGGATGAAGTACGAGACCAGCAGGATGACCCACGTCCCGGTGAGGACCACCGGCGGGCGGTTGTAGACGATGATCAGGCCGACGCCCACCACGGTACCCGGGATCGCGTAGGCCAGCATGACCAGGGCGTCCAGGAGCGCGTGCGCGCGGGAGCGCCGCCGCACCAGGAGATAGGCGACCAGCATCCCCAGGCCGACGTCCAGGGCCACCGCGCCCGCGGTGAGGGCGAAGGTGTTGACGATGGCGCGCGGGATCAGGTGAAACACGGTGGCGTAGCTTCCCAGGCTCCACCCCGCGTACATCACCGGCCCCCGCGTCGGCATGAACGACGAGACGAGGATCGTCGCCGCGGGGATCAACGCCACGCCGATCACGCCGTACACCAGCACCGTCGCCACGGCGCGCCAGCCGGGCGCGAGCCGCCTCACCCCGAGCGGCTGCAGGCAGACGACGTGGTACGCCCGCCGGAACGCGAAGTAGCGCTGCGCCATGAGCGCCGCCGTGTTCACTAGGATCAGGAGGCTCCCCAGCGTGCTCGCGATCGAGGGGTTCCCGCCCAGCTCGTTGATGAACTCGCCGTACATCAGGGTCGGCAGCGTCCTGAGCCCCTCGCCGATGAGCATGGGCGTCCCGAAGTCGGCCATCGTCGCCATGAACACCAGGAGCGCGCCGGCCGTCAGCGACGGCGCGATCACCGGCAGGATGGCGGTGCGGAAGCTCCGCCCGGGCCGCGACCCCAGGCTCAGCGCCGCGTCCTCGATCGACTGATCCACGGCGGCGAGCGCCCCGGAGACGAGCAGGAAGACGAACGGGAAATACTGGACGACGAACACCAGGAGGATCCCCCGGTAACCGTAGATCGTCGGGAGGCCCCAGCCGGTGGGCTCGAGCCACCGGTTCAGGAGCCCGCTCCGCCCGAACAGGACGACCCACGAGTAGGCGCCGATGAAGGGCGGCGAGAGGAGCGCCAGGTTGGCGGCGGTGCGGATCAGGGCCTTGCCGGGCATCGGGTAGCGCGCGACGGCGATGGCGAGCGGCGTCCCCACGAGCACGGCCCCCACCGTCGCCAGACTGCTCAGAACGAGACTGTTGACCGCGGCGCTGTAGTAGTACCGGTGCGTGAAGACGCGGCGGTAGTTCTCGGCCAGGACCAGGCGGCCGCCCTCGCCCGTGAGGCTGGTCCGCAGCACCTCGGCCAGGGGCCAGACGAGCGCCGCGAGGACGACGCCGAAGGCCACGAGGCTGACGATCCCCCAGCGGTCGCGCCGGCGCGGCCGCGCCATCAGGGATTCCCGGAGTCGGGGCCCAGGGGGAAGACCTTGCCGGGCGGGCACCAGAGCGTCACCGCGTCCCCGACGGTGCGGATCGCCGCGAAGTCCGGATCATGGACCTGCGCGGTGAGCGACAGGTGCTCCGCCACCCGGACCTGATAGCGCACGAGCGCGCCGAGGTAGGCGACCTCGGTCACGGTGCCGGGGACCTCGTTCCAGACCTCACCGGGTCGGGGCTCGGGCGCGAGCCGCAGCGACTCCGGGCGGACGCCGAGGTGCACCGGCCCGGCCGGCGGGAGACGCCCGTCGTCCGCCACCCGCCAGCGCACCCCGAACGCCGTCTCCACCGTCGCGCCGCCACCGTCGCGCCCCGGGGCGACGACGCGGGCGGGGACGACGTTCATGCCGCCCAGGAACTCTGCCACGAACCGGCTCGCCGGGCTCCGGTAGAGCTCCCACGGCTTGCCCGTCTGCAACACCCGGCCCCGATCCATGACCGCGATGGTGTCGGAGATGGCCAGGGCTTCCTCCTGGTCGTGGGTGACGTAGATCGTCGTGATCCCGAGCTCGCGCTGAATCTGCCGGATCAGCCCCCGAATCTGCACGCGGAGCCGCGCGTCCAGGTTGCTCAACGGCTCGTCCATCAGGAGGAGGCGCGGGGCGATGACCAGGGCGCGGGCCAGGACCGCCCGCTGCTGCTGGCCGCCGGAGAGCGCCGCCGGCATGCGATCCAGCAGCTCCTCCAGCTGGACCAGGCGAGCTGCCTCGGCGACCTTCGCCGCGACCGTCCCGGCCGGGACGCCCCGCGCCCGGAGCCCGTAGGCGATGTTCCCCCGCACGGTGAGGTGGGGAAAGATGGCGTAGCTCTGGAACACCACGCCGACGTTCCGCTCGTACGGCGGGACGGCGTCGATCGGGGTGCCGTCGAAGCGGACCGTCCCCGCGTCCTGCGGGAGCAGACCGGCCACGATCCGCAAGAGCGTGGTCTTGCCGCAGCCCGAGGGACCCAGCAGGGTGAAGAGCTCCCCCGCCGAGGCGACCAGGCTCACGCCGTCCAGGGCGGTGGCGTCGCCGAACCGCTTGACCACCCCCTCGATCCGCACCTGGGTCATGGCGTCTGGACCCGCTCCCGTATCCGATTCGGGGAGGCAGGCCCGGGCCGTTCGCCGCCGATCAAGGCCGGGACGGCCGCGAGGCCGCAGGCCGAGCGCGTCACGGCCGAGATGGCCAATCCGAACGGTCTGGCTCTGCCAGAAGGGCCGTCGGAGGGGGGCGGACCCCCCTCCGAGATTCTCACTGAATCTTGACCAGGACGTCCTGGAACCGCTTCAAGAGCTGGGTGCGGTTCTCTGCCGCGTACTGGAAGTCGTAGTGGATCGCCTTGATCTGGCCCAGCGGCGGCAGGCCCGCCGGTGACGCCACGTCCCGGCGCACGGCTCGGCGCCCGAACTTCTCCACGATCAGATCCTGCGCCTCTTTGGTCACGGTGAAGTCCAGGAACAGCCGGGCCGCGTTCGGGTGCGGCGCCTTCTTGATGATGGCGGCCCCGTCGAGCGTGACGGTCGTCCCCTCCGACGGGTAGACGATCCCGACCGGCGCGCCGCTCTTGAGGAAGTCGAAGGCCGCCTGCTCGAAGGTGAGGCCCACGGGGAACTCGCCGTTCGCCACCATCTGGTAGGTCATGCTGGACTTGGGCAACACCTTGCACTGCCGGAGGAGGTCCTCGACGAACTTCCAGCCGGCGTCGTTTTTCCCGTAGATGGTGAGCCAGGTGACCAGGAGCGTGTACGAGGACCCGGACTTCGTCGCATCCGCGTAGGCGATCTTCCCCTTCCACCGGGGCTCCAGGACGTCCTTCCACGCCTTCGGCGCCTCGGCGTCGCTCACGAGCTTCTTGTTGTACATGATGACGTAGGGCATGGTGGTGAAGGGCGTCCACCCCCGGTCGGCCGGCACGTACCCGGAGAAGAAGGCCGCCGCCTCGCGCGAGAGATACGGCTCGAAGAGATCCTTCTGGGCGCCGATCGCCTCGGGTCCGATGCTCCACACCAGATCCCCGAGCGGCCGCTCTTTCTCCGCCTCCACGCGCTTGATGATCTCCCCGGTCCCGGCGACGACCGTGGAGACCTTGACCGCGGGATACTTCTTCTGGAAGGCCGCCACCATGGCGTTCACCATGTCCGAGTCCGCGGCCGAGTAGACCACCACCGCGTCCTCCGGCCCGCCCTGGGCGACCGCGGCGCTCCCGGCCCCTCCGATCCAGGCGACGACGACCCCGAGCAGCACTCCCCGGATCAGCAACCCCGTGCGTCGCATCGCGCCCCTCCCTGCGGCTTCCGCCGCCCCCGGCATCCTGACTTCAGCGTGGGGGCGAAGCCCCCGGACACCCTTGCGGCCGGGCCCCACCTCCGGCCCCGGGCCCCGGGGACCCGCCCCCGGAACGCGCGCCCTCGCGCGGGCTGCCCAGTACCCTGCTAACGGAAAGCCCCGCCCCTGTCAAGCCAGCGAAGGCGCGGACACGCGAGACCGGGTCATCGCGAAATACGCGAGCTCGTCCGCCAGCACGTCCCGCCACGGCGCGCCGTCCGCGCGGTGCCTCCCGCAGTCCGTCGCCGTCACGAACCCGGGGTAGCGGCCATCCGCGCGGTCCGGATCGTCTCGAGCGTCGACCGGCGGAGGCGCGAGCCCCGACGGCCTCTCGCGCAGGGGGTGCATCCAGCAAACCCCCGGCTTGAGGGCCCAGGGGTGCTCCCCGAGCTCTGGGGCCAGGACCTGCAAGGAGCACCGGCCGTCGGCGAACGCGAAGACGCAGCGGGTCCGGTTGAAGTGAGCCGGGAAGCCGGGATTCCGGTAGTCGTGCGGCCGGACCGCGGTCTTCCGGCCGCTCAGCTTGCCCTGCCAGCTGCTGTCCACGATGCAGGGCTCCGGCAGGAAGGCGAAGAAGTCGCGGTGCGCGCGGACCAGGGCCGTGATCCGCTCCTCCTCGCCCGGGCGCAGGTACACGCCGTCGTAACAGCACATGGCCTCACAGACGGCAAGCTCGCAGCGCCCGAGGAGGGGCTTCGGGTCGCCTGGCCGGGAGGACGGCGAGCCGGCGTCCACGGCTCAGCCGTGAGGCTCGGCGATCGCGAACGTGAGCCGTCGATGGGCCTCGCGGAGGGCCGCCTCGACGCGCTCGGGCGTCTCGGCGCGGGCGAAGATGAAGCCGAGGTAGCGCGACCCCTCGGGGAGCGGCACCAGCTCCTGGCCGAGGTGGGCCGTGATCCTGACATCCTCGATCCCCGGCACCGCCTGCGCCGCCTCGGGCCCCCGCACCGCCTCCAGCACGCCCCGCCGGGGGATGGGGATCATCATCACGCCGGCCGGCTGCCGCTCGCGCTCGAGCGTGGCGATCTCGAGACCGAGGGCGTGACGCAGGATGATTTCCTCCAGCGACATCCCCGTGCCGAAGCGGAGCGTCCGCGAGCAGAGCCCCCCGATGGAGCGCGCGGCGATCTCGATGATCCACGGCCCGACGTCGTTGACCCGCAGCTCGGCGTGGACGGGACCCTCGCGGAGCCCGAGTGCCCGCGCCGCTCGCGCCGTGGCCGCCGCGATGGCCGTCTGGACCTCCGCCGGCAGACGCGACGGCGTCACGTAGATCGTCTCTTCGAAGAACGGGCCATCGAGCGGGTCGGGCTTGTCGAAGAGCGCGAGCACCCGAAGCGCCCCCGACACCAGGAGCCCTTCCAGCGCCACCTCTCGGCCCGGGATGAAGCCCTCGACGAGGATCTGATCCGCCCCCTCGCCCAGCGCCGCGACGTCGGGGGTCGTCAGGATCGCCTGGATGCGCCGAAACGCCGCGACGAACCCGGCCTCCGTATCGGCGCGGATCACCCCCCGGCTGGCGGCCAGGATGGTCGGCTTGAGCACGCAGGGATAGCGCACGGCCCGGGCGGCGGCGGCGGGGTCATCCCGCAGGGTGAAGAGGGCGTCGGGCGGCCCGGGCACGCCGGCCTTCCGCAGGGCCTCCCGCATCTGGTGCTTGTTGCGCGCCGTCGAGACCGCCACCACGGAGTTCGTCGACGGGAGGCTGAGGGCGTCGGCGATCGCTGCGCCCACCACGGTCGTGAGGTCGTCCACCGGCACGACGGCGTGAATCGGATTCCGGCGGGCGAACTCCACGACCTTCCGGGCGGCCTTCTCGGGGTTCGCGAAATCCAGCGTCAGGAGGTGATCGGGGAACTCGGCCTCGAGGGTACTGGGCCGCTCGGAGCCGACCACGAGCTCCACGCGCAGCTCCCGCGCCGCGTCCAGGAAATCCTCGGTGCGGTAGGTCGTGGTCGGGATCAGGAGGAGGAGCCGCCGCATCGAAACAGACCGGTCCCGCCCGCAGGCCCCGGGGACGACCGAGGTCGGGCGTGCGATCGGCCGGGGGTTAGAGTCCTTGGAGCACCAAGCTGGTGGTCAACGAGCCAAGTTTCATCGCCCAACCGCCTCGGGCCGTGGCCGAGACCCGAGCAGCCCTAGGACGCAGGGAGGAGGCGGTCCGAGGCGTATGCCGCATACGTTGAGGCCCGCCGACGACCGAGGACGCCGGGCTGCGACGGGGATCGGCCACGGCACTAGCCCTTGGAGGGCGAGTAGTAGGGGTTGGAGCCGGCCGCGTGGTCGGTCACGTCCAGGATCTCCGTGACCTCCGGGATCTCGTCGAAGATCATCCGCTCGATCCCGGCCTTCAGCGTGACGTCGGCCATGCCGCAGCCCTGGCAGCCCCCGCTCATCCGGATATAGACCGTCTTGTCCTTGACGTCGAGGAGCTCGATGTACCCGCCGTGGCCCGAGACCGCGGGGTTGATCATGGTGTCGAGAAGCTCCTGGACCTTCTCTTTGACATCCGGCATAGTCGGCCTCCTTGCCTGAAGCGTATTGTACCCCGGGTCTCGCCCCACCGCCATGCTCCATCCGACGCCCTACAGGGGTGCGGCCAGCGGCCGCCCCCGCTCGATCAGGCGCCGGGCGGTCTCCCCCAGGAGCCGCGGCTCGAGGTCCTCCGAGAGACCTAAGGCGTGGAACTCCCCGTACATCTGCCGGAGCGTCCCGGTCCCGGAGGGGTGATCGGTCCCGAACATCACGCGGTCCGGGAAGGCGGGCCCCCGAGCCCTGCGGGCCGGGGTGATTATACCTCCAGCGAGGCGCCCCGAGGTTCCGCACGAAGGGGCCTTGACCTTTGGGGCGGAACGCCGCATAAGCCGTAGGCAGGAGCGAGCGCGACGTGGGAGAGCGCCATAACCCTCCGGCCCGATACATCGCCGTGGTGCGCCGCGGCGAGACCGAGGTCTATCGGACCCTGAAGGAATATCTCGAGACGCGGGGCCTGGTGGAGGTGACATGGGATCGCCGCGTCGGGGAGCGACGCTTCCGCGCCGGCGCGCCCCCTCACGGGGCCGACCGTCGCTGCGCCGACCGCCGGGCCCCCGCCCTCGACGGGTCTCGGCGCGCGCTCGGGTTCTTCATCGCCCGGTCCCGCGGAGCCGAGCGCGCCCCGCCCGGGCCGGCCCGAGACACCCCCGGAGCCCCGGCCCGCTGAGCCCGGCCCGCGGCGCAGCGCGACGGCCGAGACGGCGAGTCGGCTGCGACGGGCGGCCTACCCGGTGGCAGATCCCAGCCGGGGCCTGGTAGAATCGGCCTCGCCGTGATCCCCGTCCTCTGTCCCGGCTGCCGGAGTCCCGTGCCGCCCGACACGGTGAAGTGCCCGTGGTGCGGCCGGAACGTGAACCAGGGCCAGGGGGACGACGACCGCATGCGGGGGGTCGGACAGGCCCGGCGGCCGGGGGTGCCACTCTGTCCGCCGTGAGGCAGCCTGACCCCACGGTCCCCGCCGCGGTCGAGGGCGCGCCTTCCCCGGGTCCGCGCCGGTCGAGCGCGCGGCCGGGTCTCTTCGCCCTCGTCCGCCAGCATCTCCGCCTCAAGGTCATCGCCCTCATCGTCGCGATCCTCATCCTCGGCTTCGGGACCCTCGTGGTCCTCAACATCCGGCGCGAGGCGCAGCTCCTCGTCGCGGGCCACCGGGAGACCGTGCGCCTCCTCGCGGGCTCCATCCTCGCCAGCATCGAGAACGGCATGCTCGAGGGCCGGCCTGACATCATCCGGCAGCTCGTCCAGGAGCTGAAGAGCGAGCTGAAGGACGTCCGCCGCATCGACGTCTACCGACGGAACGGCGTCGAGGCCTTCACCGACCTGGAAACCGTGAACGAGGTGAACCGCATCGCGGGGCTGGACCGGGAGCTCATCGACCGCATCACGAAGATGCGCCGGGAGCCGGGCGCGCGGATCAGCGACCCGCTGTTCACCCGGGCGGTAGCGACCATGGAGCCGCAAGCGTTCGAGGAGCCGCTCGACGGGGGCCGCGTGCTGACCCTCTTCCGGCCGCTCCGCAACCTCGACAAGTGCCAGGAGTGCCACGGCACCGACCACCAGGTCCGCGGCGTCGTGCAGATCAGCATCGGTCTCGACAAGCTCGACGCCGATCTGCGCGCGGCCCGCAACCGCCAGATCATCGTCGCGGCCCTCACGATCCTCGGCGTGGCGGGGGTCCTCGTCGTCTCCATGGGCCGCCTCGTCCTCCGCCCCATCGCCCGCGTGGCGGGGGCGGCCCGCCGGATCGGCGGCGGCGACTTCGACGCCCGGGTGGCGGTGGCGAGTCAGGACGAGATCGGCGAGCTGGGGCGCGTCATCAACGACATGGCGGACCGCCTCAAGGCGGCGCACGCGGACCTCGAGGCGCGGAACGCCGAGCTGGCGACGGCGCTCCAGAACCTCAAGGAGTCGATGCAGAAGGTCGAGCTCCTGGAGCAGGTCAAGGGGGAACTCGCGAAGTTCGTGCCCGAGTCGGTCAAGCGCCTGCTCGAGCAGCACCCCGACGCGCGCGAGCTCGAGAAGCGCGAGGCGGACGTCTCCGTCCTGTTCCTCGACGTGGAGGGCTACACGCGGCTCGCCGAGGAGCTCCCGCCCCAGCGACTCAACCGGATGATCCAGGACTACTTCTCGGCCTTCCTCGAGATCATCCGGGCCAACCACGGCGACGTCAACGAGACGGCCGGCGACGGCCTCATGGTGATCTTCCAGAGCGAAGGGAGCCCGACGCGCCACGCGCTCAACGCCGCCGGCGCCGCGTTCCAGCTTCTCGGCAAGGTCGCCGAGCTCAACCGCGACTTCGCGGGGATCTACCCGGCGGTGTCGATCCACGTCGGGATCAACAGCGGCTCGGCGCTGGTCGGCGCGACGAAGCTCGACGCGGCCGGCGGCGGGCGCTGGACGTTCACCGCCTCCGGCCCGACGACCAACCTGGCCGCTCGCATCGCCGGCCTCACCCGGGGCGGGGAGGTCAAGGTCGGGCCCGGGACGGCGGAACGGATCAAGGGCCACTATGTGCTGGAGGACACCGGCGAGCACCAGCTCAAGAACGTCGCCCAGCCGGTGCCCGTCTACCGCCTGGTCCCCGCGGGCATCTACAAGAGCATCGCCCTCTGACGGGGGCGGGGCTTCGGCGCGTCAGGCGCACGAGCGGGCCAGAGGGGAGCGCCCGAACTCGCCGCGCGGCTCTGTGCACGCCCGGGGTCGTCCGCCCCGGGTCGCGCCACCGGCCACGCGCGGGTCACATGGTATGCTGACACCCAGCGTGGAGATCGAGGGCAACCTCGTCATCCAGTGGCACGAGCGGGGGGCGTTCGACGTCTGCCTCGTGCCCAGAGGCGCGATAGAGCCTCCGCCGGTGACCAACCGGCACCTGCCCGATCTGGTGACGCTCGGCCGGTTTCTGGCCGAGCTGGGGATCCACCGGGAGCGGATCCAGCGCGTGCTCCGCTCCCCGTACGTCTTGCAGTCCCTGCCCGTGCGCGTCGACGGCCGCAAGGCGGCGCGGCTCGGCCTGGTCCCGACCCCCGCCTGGCGGCGGGCCCTGGACCGTCTGGCCGACGTGATGCGCGAGCCGGCCCGCCTCACACGCCTGATTCCCCGGCGGCCGCCCCCGGAGCGCTGAGACCCGCCGTTCGGCGCTCGCCTTGACAGCGCCGACCGGCCCGGGCTATGGTCGCGACGCCCGCAACGGCTCGTGGTGACACGGTCCTTGTCCGACCCGTTGGGCCAATCGAGGGAGGGGTCAGCCATGACGTCACGCCGGATGTTTCTCCAGGGAACGGTCGCCGCCGGGGCGGCCTCGCTGCTCCCGCGAGCGCTCTCCGGCCAGTCCGCCGACACGCCCCGGACGGGCGGCGTCCTGAAGGTCGCCATCATCGGCGAGCCGCCCTCGCTCGATGCCCACTGGACGACGGCGAGCCTCACCTACGACGTCACCTCGCACCTCTACGAGCCTCTGTTCACGCTCGACGACAAGTACGGCGTCATCCCGATGCTCGCCGACGGATACACGGTCGGGGACGGGGGCAAGCTCTACACGATCCGCCTCCGCCGAGGGGTCCCCTTCCACAACGGGAAGGAGATGTCCGCGGAGGACGTGGCGGGGTCCCTCACGCGGTGGGGCAAGATCGCCACGGTCGGGAAGCTCCTCTTCAAGAGCGTCCAGTCGGTGCAGGCCAAGGACCGCTACACGGTCGAGCTGCGCCTCACGGGGCCCTCCGGGATCACCCTCTCCGCCCTCGCCAACGCCAACCAGTTCCCGGCCATCTACCCCAGGGAAATCGTCGAGGCGGCGGGCGACGGGCAGATCAAGGAGTTCATCGGGACCGGTCCCTTCCGCTTCGTGGAGCGCGCGCCCGACCGGTACGTCCGCGTGGCCCGCTTCGACCGGTACGCGGCGCGCCCCGAGCCGCCCCAAGGGTACGGCGGCAAGCGCACGGCGTACGTGGACGAGATCCAGTTCATCCCGGTTCCCGA
>CAZDYT010000003.1:0-27213 GCA_964509395.1 uncultured bacterium | reverse complement strand
TCCGACGCCCATCGAGCCGCTCCCGCGCCTCGGCGAGCGGCTGGGCGTCGAACTTTACGTGAAGCGCGACGACCTCACCGGCTTCGCCGAGAGCGGCAACAAGGTTCGCAAGCTCGAGTTCCTGGTCCGCGAGGCGCTCGATCAAGGCGCCGACACGCTCGTCACCGTCGGGGCGCTCCAGTCGAACTGCGCCCGCGCGACGGCGGCCGTCGCCGCGCGCCTCGGGCTCCGGTGCGTCCTCGGGTTGCGCGGCGAGCGCCCGCCGGAGGCGGACGGGAACCTGCTGCTTGCCCGGCTCTTCGGCGCCGAGGCCGTGTTCGTGCCCCCCGAAGAGGTGGACCAGCCCGACGCGCTCTTCGCGCGGCTCGCCACCGAGGTGCGCCGGCGCGGCGGGCGCCCGTACCTCATCCCGGAGTCGGGGTCGAACGAGCTCGGCGTCCTCGGGTACGCTGCGGTGGTCGAGGAGCTCGTGGCCCAGATCGCCGCCGGCGCGCCGGAGCCGGACGCGCTGGTGATCGCCGCCTGGAGCGGCGGGAGCCTGGCCGGCCTCTACCTGGGGAAGGCGTTCTTCGGCCTCCGCGCCGAGATCTGGGGCGTCCCCATCGCGTTCGAAGCCGAGGCGATCCGCGACTACGTCTGGACCACCGTGCGGAAGGCGGCCTCGCGGTTCGGGTTCGACGTGAGCCTTCCGCGGGAGGCGATCCGTCTCATCGACGGCTATCAGGGGCTCGGGCGGGCAATGACGCGACGCGAGGAGCTGGTCATGGTCCGCCAGGCGGCTCGCGAGGCGGGGCTGCTGCTCGATCCCGTTTACACGGCCAAGGCGTTCCTCGCGCTGGCGGACGTCGCGCGCCGCGATCCGGGCCGGCTCGGCCGCCGCGTGCTGTTCCTCCACACGGGAGGCGGGTTCGGCGTCTTCCCCTTTCGCGCCCCGCTCACCCGCCTCCTCGACGAGGCAGAGGTCCGCGAGACCTGAGCCGCTCATACCTCTCTCCCCCGTCCGGCCTGACCCTCGGCCCTTTCCCTCTCCCGCGACCGCCGCTAAGATAGCGGCGTGCTGCCGCTGACGATTCCCGAGGCCTTCGCCGCCGTCGCCGCGCGGCGCCCGGAGCACCCCTTCCTCGTCTTCGGCGACGCCGAGGTCTCGTATGCGGACGCGTGTCGGCGGATCGGCCGTGTCGCCGCCGGCTTCGCGCGGCTCGGCGTGGGCCCCGGAGATCGGGTCGCCTGCTACCTGCGCAACTGCCCCGAGTTCCTCTGGACATGGTTCGCCGTCAACGCGCTCGGCGCGACGCTGGTCCCGATCAACACCGGCTTCCGGGTGGAGGAGGCCTCCTACCCCGTCCAGCACGCTGGTGCGCGGTGGCTGGTCACCGGCGCCGAGGGGTTCGAGGTGACGCGGGAGGTCTACCGCCGGAGCCGGACGCTCGCGGATCTCATCGTGGTGGGCGAGGGCGACTGGGAGCGCGGCATCGCGTTCGCGGAGCTCGCCGACGAGAGGCCGCTTCGGCTGGAAGGACGTGCGACGCCGGACGCGATCGCGACCATCATCTACACGTCCGGAACGACAGGTCGCCCGAAGGGCGTGATGCAGCCGCACCGCAACTACGTCCTGACCGGCGAGGGGTTCCGGAGCTGGCTCGACCTCGGTCCCGAGGACCGACTCATGACCCCGCTTCCGCTCTTCCACATCAACGCGCAGGCCTACTCGACGATGGGCGCGATCGCGGCCGCGGCGACGCTCGTCCTGCTCGAGCGCTTCAGCGCCTCGCGCTTCTGGCAGGACGCGCGGCGCTACGGGGCGACCCAGGCCAACGTGATCGGCTCCATGCTCGCGCTCCTTGCGAAGGCGCTGCCCGAACCCGATGAGCGCGCTCACCGGCTGCGCGTTCTGTACGGTGCGCCGGTGCCGCGGGACCTCTTCGAGCCCTTCGAGCGCCGGTTCGGCGTCACCCTCCTCGAGGGCTACGGGCTCTCCGAGTGCACCTTTGGCACGATCCTCCCGCTGCGCGGCCTGCGCAAGCCCGGCAGTATGGGGCTACCGCGGGCGCTGCCCACGCGGGGGATCACGAACCAGATGAAGGTCGTCGCCCCCGACGGGCGCGAGTGCGGGTCCGGCGAGGTGGGGGAGATCGTGATCCGGAACGCGGTCATCATGGGGGGCTACTACGCCGACCCGGAGGCGACCGCTCAGGCTCTGCGCGACGGCTGGCTCTGGACGGGCGACTGCGGCTACCGGGACGCGGACGGCTACTTCTACTTCGTCGATCGGCGAAAGGACGTCATTCGCCGGCGGGGGGAGAACATCGCATCGGGCGAGGTGGAGACCGTGCTCGACGCCCACCCCGGGGTCCTCGAGTCGGCGGTGGTCGGGGTACCGTCGGTGCTCTCGGAGGACGACGTCGTGGCCGTCGTCGTCCCGCGCTCCGAGGCTGCGCCCACCGAGGCGGAGCTGCGAGCCTGGTGCGCGCAGCGCCTCGCCCGCTTCAAGGTGCCGGCCCGCATCCTCTTCAGCGAAGCGTTGCCGAAGACACCCACCGCCAAGGTTCAGAAGGACCGTCTGCGCGCCGAGCTCGGCCGGACGGTCGAGGCCGGCCCTCCCACGTGAGAGAGGAGACCATGGCACAGAACGAGGTGCGGGTACCGTCGGAGGCGTTGAACGCGTTCACCCGCGAGGTGTTCGTCCGGGTCGGCTTGCCGCCCGAGGACGCGGCGATCGAGGCCGACGTGCTCGTGTGGGCGAATTTGCGGGGCGTGGACTCCCATGGGGTCCTCCGGATTCCCTGGTACGTGGACCTCGTCGACAAGGGAGACATGAACCCGCGCCCGAAGATCCGGGTCGTGAAGGAGACGGCTGCCACCGTGCTCATCGACGCCGATCGGGCGCTCGGCCCGGTCGTCACCACGATGGCGATGACTCGCGTGGTGACGAAGGCGCGCGAGGCCGGGGTGAGCTGGGCGCTCATCCGCAATACCACCCACCAGGGGGCCATGGCGTACTACTCGCTGCTGGCGGCGCGCGAGGGGATGGCGGGCCTCGCCATCGTGTGTAGTCCGCCCAACATGGCCCCGCACGGCGCGCGGGCGGCGGGCGTGCACAACAGCCCGATCTCGATCGCGGTGCCCGCGCGGCGCCGTCGCCCCTTGGTCCTCGACATGGCGACCAGCGTCGCGGCGGGGGGGAAGCTGCGCCTGGCGGTGGACAAGGGGGTCCCGATCCCCGAGGGCTGGGCCCTCGACAAGGACGGCCACCCCACGACGGACGCCAAGCGAGCCGCGGTCCTCCTCCCGTTCGGGGGACCCAAGGGGTCGGGGCTCGCCATGATGTTCGAGTGCCTCTCGAGCCTGATGGTCGACCACCCCTTGCTGGAACCCGCGCTGTCCGGCCGGGAGGGCGCGTCGCGGCACCGGCAGAACAGCATCGTGGCGGCGATCGACATCGGGACGTTCACCGACGTGGAGCGCTACAGGGACCACGTCGATCGGCTCATCGACGGCCTCAAGCGGCTTCCGAGGGCCGAGGGGACAACCGAGGTCCTCGTCCCCGGCGAGCCCGAGGACCGCTGCGCCGAGGAGCGCGCCCGCCACGGGATTCCGCTCCCCGAGGGCACCGTGCGGAATCTCCGAAGCGTGGCGGCGCGGTTCGACGTGAAGCTGCCGGCGGGACTGTAGGCCGGCCCGGTGGGAGGAAAACCTTGCTCGGCTGGTGGCGCCAGGCGGACCTTGCCTCTGCCATCGCGCTCTCGATGGACGCCTTTTCGATGGCCTACACGACCGACGAGCCGCTCCGTGCCATGCAGTAGTTCCTGGATCACCGACGGAAGACGCCCGGTTAAGCTCGGACCGACCCGGCCGAGTTGACCCCCTCCCCGAATCGGCGCAGTTCCAGATCGGGTCCGTGACAGGACAACCGGCTCTTGACGCCGCTTTTCGCCCCCCGTAGCATCGCTTGGCGACGCGTCCCACGCGTCCCTCCAGCACGGAGCCGGAAATGGGAGACGGTGCGTCGTCGCCCGGCGCGGGCACGAATTTCTGACCATCCGAGCGTGGCGTCGGAGGATTGGCAGAGGGAGTCCCCCATGACACTGCCTTTCAGTGTTGGAGACCGAGTGGCTGCCGTTACGGGTGCCGGACACGGCATCGGGAAGGCCGTCGCCCTGGCGCTGGCTGAAGCTGGTGCACGGGTTGCGATTCTGGATCTCGACGACGCGGCCGCGACTCGAGTCGCCGAGGAGATCCAGGCCGTGGGACGGCCAGCCCTGGCCGTTCCCGTGGACGTGACCAGTCGCGCCTCCATCGGCGCAGCGTTCGACGGAATCGAGGCACAGTGGGAGATCCCTCGGATCCTCATCACGTGCGCGGGAATTATCGGAACGACCCGCCTCCTCGCACTGACGGACGAGGAGTGGGATCGGGTGCTCGCGGTGAACCTCAAAGGGACGTTCCTGTGCGTGCAACGGGCGGTGGCCGCCATGAGCCGAGTGCAAGACGGGCGAATCGTCACGATCGCCTCGGACACCGGGAAGCGCGGCGGGGGGCGAATCTCGACGTCTCACTACGCGGCATCGAAGGCCGGGGTCATCGCGTTCACCCGATCCGTGGCCCGGGAACTCGCCGGAGGGTCGATCCGGATCAACTGCATCTGCCCCGGTCCCACGGACACTCCGGTGCACGCCCCGCTGTCGCCCGAGTTCCGCGAACAGCTGGCGCGGACCATCCCAATGGGGCGATTCGCGCGGCCTGAGGAGATCGCCGCGGCGGTCGTCTTCCTCGTGTCCGACGCCGCGAGCTACATCTACGGCGAGACGCTGAATGTCGACGGCGGGGTCCTGATGGATTGACCCCTCTAAACCCCTCTCTTGATTTTCTGGAGCGTTGTGTGCTACCACCCAGCCACCGGGCCAGGCTTGGCAACCGTCGGGCGGGGGCCCGCCTCGGGTTCTGTGGGCGGGGCAGGTTAGGTTGTCGGGAGAAGTCCGAGAGCCCTTCGATCGAGCAGCGGGTGACGCGCAAGGACGCGCAACGAAAGGAGGGACGCCATGCGGACGTGGCAGTATGATCCACTGCTTTCACGGCTGGCGGGCGAGGCCAAGGAAGGCACCCTCAGCCGCCGGGCCTTCCTGGCCCGGCTGGGTGGCGCCGCAGGGGTCGCCGGCGCGACGCTCCTGGGCGGGACGAGGCCAGCGGGTGCCCAGAAGAAGGTGACGGTCACGGCGTGGGATACGGAACCCAACCCGAAGACGCGGGCCGTGATGAAGGAGATCGTCGCTGACTTCCAGAAGCTCCACAAGGACATCGAGGTGCATTCCGAGGGGATGGGCTGGGGCGACATGGACCGGAAGCTCCTGGCAGCGCTGGCCGCCAAGGCGCCGCCCACCCTCTCCCACAGCCAGCAGTATGTCGTCACGACGTTCCGTGCCCGGGGAATCATCGAGCCGCTCGACGACGTGGTCGCCGCCATCGGGAAGGACCGGATCTTCCCGAGCGTCCGCCGCTGGCTGGAGTACGACGGGCGGTTCTGGGGCCTCACCCACGCCTGGGGTGCTGAGATGCTCGGCGGGCGCGCAGACTGGGCGAAGGAGGCCAGCATCAACCCCCTGGCCTGGAGGACGTGGGACGACTGGCTTCGGGACATGCCCAAGCTGAACAAGCCGCCCCAGTACTACGCCTTTACCCTGGCGGGCGGGCACGCCTTCACCATCAACGAAGATGTCTACATGTGGACGGCCAGCAACGGCGGACGCCTCTTCGATGACCAGGGGAACCCGACCTTGGAGTCGCCTCAGGTCGTGGAGATGCTGGAGTTCTGGCGTAAGCTCAAGCCTTATCTCCCGCCGGGTTGGACCTCGCACACGTTCCTCGAGACCCTGTCCATCTGGACCTCGGGGAGAGCGGCCCAGAACCTGATCTGGGGGCGCACCGCGGAATTCGTGGACCTCCATGCGCCGGCCGAGAAGCGAAACCCGGAGGTCTTCAACATCTGGCCGAAGACCATTGGTCCCTCGGGGAAGGAGCCGCTGACCCAGTTCGACAACGAGCCCTGGATCGCCTACGCGGATGTCCCGAAGGCGGAGAAAGAGGCGGGGCGGGAGTTCCTCAAGTTCTTCTACAAGAAGGAGAACTACCGGAAGTACTGCGACTCGGTCCCGTTGCACCTCAACTCCATCTTCGCCGAGGACTTCAAGGATCCCTCCTACCTGAGCCACCCCGACCGGGTGCGCTGGAAGCCGTGGCTAGACGCGCAGGTCCAGTGGGTGGAGCGTGGCCGCGCGTATCCGCTCCTCGTGACGCACCCGAACGACGTGAACGTCAAGTGGATCGGGGACGTCGGGGCGTCGCCCATCCTCGCCGACATGGTGGTGGCGGTGGTGGAGAAGGGGAAGGACCCCAAGGCGGCCGTCAAGGACGCGCAGGCCCGCATCCTGCGGGATATCGTCGAGAAAGCCCCCAAGGGATAGGTCGCCGGAGCGCCTGGCCGGTGGGGACGGATCTCCCCGCCGGTCAGGCGGTTGGCGAGGAAAGGTCGTGCGCTGGGTCGCTGCCGCTCGCCACCCGGCGGGCCGGATGCTTCATGGATCCGGGGAGGCCCTGGCCGGGATTCTCCTCCTGCTCCCGGCTGCTGGCCTGGCTCTGAGCTTCACCCTGTTCCCGGTCCTCTACAACATCTGGATGGGCTTCTACGAAAAGCACTCGCTCAACCCGGGCGCCACCTGGGTCGGGCTCGGGAACTATCTGCGGATGGTCGAAGACGTCCGCTTCTGGACGGCCGTTCGCCTGGGTGTGACCTACGCCCTGGGAAGCACCGTGCTCCAAATCGTTACCGGGGTGGCTGGGGCTCTTGTGCTCCACTCCTTCTTCCCCGGTCGGAACTTCCTCCGAGGACTTGCTCTGTTCCCGTACATGCTGCCGACCATCATCTCAGTGGGTGTCTGGCGATGGATGCTGAACGATCTGTACGGGTTCATCCCGTACGTCCTGGGCCTGCTCGGCATCCCTGGCATCCCGACGGCGTGGCTGACCTTCGAGCACATCATGTGGGTCCTGATCCTGCTCAGCGTGTGGATCTTTTTCCCGTTTGTGACCGTCAACGTGCTGGCTCGCCTGCAGACGATTCCGCCGGAGCTCTACGATGCCGCCCGCGTGGACGGCGCGTCTCGCATCGGCCAGTTCACCCATGTGACGCTCCCTCAGATCAAGAATGTGCTCCTGATCGTCATCCTCCTGCGGGGCATCTTCATGTTCACGAAGTTCGACGTGCCATGGCTCCTCGGGTTCGGGGCCGGTGCGGGCGAGGGCATCCGGACCCTGCCCGTCTTCACCTATCAGTGGGCCTTCACCCAGTATCAGGCGGGGATGGGCGCGGCATTGAGCAACATTATGTTCGCGATGCTGCTTGCCGCGGTGACGATCTACCTGATCGCGTTTCCACGTGGCGAGGAGGCGTAGCCGTGGCCAAGCGCGCGGCGGATGTCGTTGTCCTGCGCCGGCCCGGCCTCCGTGTGATGTCACTGTCTGGGAGCCGTCTCGGAGCCCCGGCGGCGGCCTGGGCGCTGCGGGGCCTGCTGCTCGTGTTCTGCGGCTTCCCGCTGTACTGGATGATCGTCTCCTCGGTGAAGTCGCCCATCGAGCTCCTGGCGTCTCCTCCTACCCTGTGGCCCCAAGAGCTGAGCTTTCGGACCTACGTCAAGCTCTTCACCGAGACGAACTTCACGACCTATTTCTGGAACTCCATCGTCGTCAGCGGCGCGACCACGGCGATCGTGGTCCTCCTGGGATGTCTCGGCGGCTACAGCCTCGCGCGGTACCGGTTTCCGGGCCGTGAGAAGGCGGCCAAACTGCTCCTCCTGGTCTACATGTTCCCGCCCATCATTCTCGTGGTTCCGCTGTTCATGTTCGCCCACCGGTTCGGGCTGACCAATTCCCGGATCGGCATCAGCCTGGCGTACATCTCCTTCGCCCTGCCCTACGCCCTGTGGATCCTCCGGGCGTTCTTCCAGAGCCTGCCGGTGGAGCTCGAGGAGGCGGCCATGATCGACGGCGCCTCTCGACTTCAGGCCTGCGCCTACGTCGTGGTCCCGCTGGCGTTGCCGGGCGTGATCGCAACGGGCATCTTCACATTCATTGTGGCCTGGAACGATTTCCTGTTCGCGAGCGTGCTCACCGGGCGGGACGAGCTCAAGACCCTTCCCGTCGGGATCAACGATTTCTTCCACATGGCCCTGATCGATTGGGGGCTCGTGATGGCCGCGGGCGTCATGGTCACCATTCCCGCGATCGTGCTCTTCATCCTGGTTCAGCAGTATCTCATCGCCGGCTGGGGCGCCGGGGGGCTCAAGGGGTAGGGGCCGATGAACTTTGACCTGACGGAGGCCCAACGGCTGATCCGGGACATGGTCCGGGAGTTCGCGGAGCGCGAGGTTCGGCCGCGCGCGGCCGAGATCGACCGGAGCGACGAGTTCCCGTGGGACCTCTACAAGCGGATGGCCGAGCTCGAGATCCTCGGGATGACGGTGCCCCCCGAGTACGGGGGCTCCGGTGCCGACACCGTGAGCTGGTGCGTCGCCCAGGAGGAGCTGGCGCGCGCCTCCGCCGCCGTGGCCGACGCCCAGCTCCTCTGCAAGCTCATGTCCGACATGATCCTCAACAACGGGACCGAGGAACAGCGGCGCCGCTATCTCCCGGCGATGGTCCGCGGCGAGAAGATCTGCGCCATCGCCCAGACCGAGCCGGGGGCGGGCTCCGACGTCGCCGGGGTCCAGACCACGGCCACGCCGATCGCCGACGGCTACGTCCTGAACGGGACGAAGCGCTTCATCACCGCGGCGATGGTCTGCGAGCTGGCCGTCGTGGTGGCGACCACGGATCGGCGGAAGGGGCGCGAGGGGATCACGCTGTTCCTGGTGGAGATGGGAACCCCCGGCGCGAGCCGCGGCTCGAAGGAGCAGCTTCTGGGGGTGCGCGGGCTGGCGACCGGGGAGCTGGTCTTCGACAGCTGCCGCGTCCCCCGGTCCGCGCTCCTCGGGCGCGAGGGCGAGGGGTTCAGGCGGGCCATGAGGTCGCTCGACACGGGGCGGATCGGCATCGGCGCGCAGGCACTCGGGATCGCCCAGGCGGCGCTGGAGGCGGCGATCACGTACGCGAGGCAGCGCCCGGCCTTCGGCCGGCCCATCGCGGAGTTCCAGGCGGTCCAGTTCATGCTCGCGGACATGTCGGCGCAGATCGAGGCGAGCCGCCTCTTGCTCCGGAAGGCGGCGTATCTCAAGGATCAGCGGCGGCCCATCATCCGGGAGGCGGCGGAGGCGAAGCTCGTCGCCTCGGAGGCGGCCGCCCGGGTGACCACCGACGCTCTCCAGATCCACGGGGCCTACGGCTACTCGACGGAGTTCCCGATCGAGCGCCTCTACCGGGACGCGCGCGTCTATCAGATCTGGGAGGGCACGAGCCAGATCCAGCGACTGGTGATTGCGCGCCAGCTCCTCAAGTGAGCACCCGGCTCGACACGAGCGCGGCCCTGGCGGCGATCCCGATCGGGCACACCGAGCGCTTCTCCAAGACCGTGTCCGAGGCCGACGTTTACGCCTTCGCCGGGATCACCGGCGACTTCTACGGGATCCACGTCGACGAGGAGTTCTCCAAGCGCACCCGCTTCGGCACGCGGATCGCGCACGGCGCCCTGCTGGTCGGCTTCGTCTCCACGGTGATGGGAAAGATGACGGCCCGTCTCCCGCCGCCGGGCGGCGTCTCGTACAAGTACGAGGTGAAGTTCGTCGGGGCCGTTCGGTTCGGGGACACGGTCACGACCGAGCTGACGCTCGCGGAGGCGCGGGCCGACCGGCGCGAGCTCGTCTTCACGGCCCGTGCGACGAACCAGCGCGGCGAGCCGGTCCTGGAAGGGCAGACGATCCTCAAGCTCATCTAGAGCAACGAATGAACGACCAACCACTGGCTGTCCTGCACGGTGTCCGCGTCCTCGGCTTCACGCAGTTCCTGCTGGGGCCCTCGGGCGTCCAGTTCCTCGCCGACCTCGGCGCCGACGTCATCAAGATCGAGCCGCCCGGGGGAAAGCTCTGGGAGCGAAACTGGTCCGGGTGCGACCTCTACCTCAACGGCGTGAGCGTCTTCTTCATGTCCACGCATCGCAACCAGCGGAGTCTCGCGCTCGACCTCAAGCACCCCGACGGCCTGGCGATTGCCCGGCGGCTCATCGAGCGCGCGGACGTCCTCGTCCAGAACTTCCGGCCCGGGGTCATGGCGCGCCTCGGCCTCGGCTACGAGGCGGCCGCGGCGCTCAACCCGCGCCTCGTCTACGTCTCCGCGTCCGGCTACGGCGAGTCGAGTCCGTACCGCGATCGGCCGGGCCAGGACCTCCTGATCCAGGCCGTGTCCGGGCTCGCCCACATCTCCGGGCGCGCCGGCCAGCCCCCCACGCCGGTCGGTACCGCCGCGGTCGATCAGCACGGCGCGGTCCTCCTCGCCCTCGGCGTGCTGGCGGCCCTCCTCGATCGGGGGCGGACGGGCCGGGGCCTCCACGTCGAGGTCAGCATGCTGCGGGCCGCCCTCGACCTCCAGCTCGAGGTCGTGAGCTACTTCCTGAACGGCGCCCGGATGGAGAAGAGCCCGACGAGCCTCGCCAGCATGTTCCACCCCGGGCCGTACGGGGTCTACTAGACCAATGACGGCTACATCTGCTTCGCGATGTCGCCGCTCTCGACCCTCCAGCAGGCGCTCGACCTGCCCGAGCTCCTGCCGTACGCGACGGTGCCGCACAATTTCGCGGCGCGTGAGGAGATCGCGCGGATCTGCGAGCGGGTGATGCGGACGCGGACGACGGCCGAGTGGGTGGACTTCCTGGTGCCGCGCGGGGTGTGGGCGGCGCCGGTGCTCGCCCACGCCGAGACGTTCAGGGACCCGGCCGTCCAGGCGGCCGACGTCGTGGAGGAGATCGACCACCCCGTGGCGGGGCGGGTGCGGTTCCTCAAGTTCCCCCTCGAGCTCTCGACGGGCCGCGCGACCGTGCACCGGCCGCCCCCGATGCCGGGGGAGCAGACCGACGAGATCCTGCGCGAGCTGGGGTACGCGGAGGCCGACGTCCGGCGGCTCCACGAGCAGGGGACCGTGTAGCGCGGCCATGACGCCCGGGAGGAGGAGCGCGCTCGTCACGGGCGCCGGGATCGGGATCGGCCGGGCCATCGCGCTCCGGCTCGCGCGGGACGGCTACCAGGTGGCCGTGAACGACCTCGACGCGGCGCGGGCGAGGCAGACCGCCGGGGAGGTCGAGCAGCTCGGCGTTCGAAGCGTGCCGGTGGCCGCAGACGTCGGGGACAGCGGCGCCGTGCGGCGGATGGTGCGCGAGGTTCTGGGGGCGCTCGAGCACCTCGACCTGCTCGTCAACAACGCCGGCATCTGTCGCCTTGGCCTGGTGGCGGAGTTTCCCGAGGCCGACTGGCGCCTCACGTTCCGGGTCAACGTGGACGGCACGTTCTTTTGCTCGCAGGCGGTGGTTCCCCACATGGCGGCCCGCGGCGGCGGGAGCATCATCAACATCGCGTCGTGGAACGGAAAGGCCGGGATGCCGTATTTCGGGGCGTACGCGGCGTCGAAGTTCGCCGTGATCGGGCTGACCCCGGCGCTTGCCCGGGCGGTGGCGGCCCAGGGGATCCGGGTCAACGCGGTGTGCCCCGGGATCGTCGGCGGGACCGGGATGCGCGTCCAGGTTGACCAGGACGCGCGCGCCCTGGGCCGGCCAACCTCGGCAGAGCGGGTGGGTTCGATCCCGCTCGGTCGCCTCGCCGAGGCCGACGAGGTCGCCGCCGTCGTGGCCTTCCTGGCCTCCGACGAGGGCCGATACATGACCGGGCAGGCGATCAACGTCACGGGGGGGCTATGGATGCACTAGCGAACGCGCTCCATCTCGCGGACCGCGTGGCCATCGTGACGGGGGGGACTCGAGGGATCGGCGAAGCGATCGTCGGCCGGCTCATCGGCGCCGGCGCGCGGGTCGTGGCCGTCAGCCGGTCGGCGGCCGACACGGGCGCCAAGCCGTCGGACGGCGGGCCGATCCTGATGCCGGGAGATGTCTCCGTCAAGGCCGATGTGGATCGGGTGGTCGCGGCGACGCTGACCCGTTTCGGAACGGTCGACGTCCTCGTCAACTGTGCCGGCGTGGTCCGCCGCAAGCCGGCGTTGGAGACGACGGAAGCCGACTGGGCGTTCCTGGCCGACATCAACGTGAGGGGCGTGCTCCTGGCCTCGCAGGCGGTGGTGCCGGCGATGCAGCGGGCGGGGCGCGGGCGGATCATCAACGTCACCTCGATCGGGGCCGACCTCGCCCTCCTGAACCGGTCTGCGTACTGCGCGACCAAGGCCGCGGTCGCTCAGCTCACGCGGTGTCTCGCGCTCGAGTGGGGGCCCTACGGGATCACGGTCAACGCCCTCGGCCCAGGCATCACCCAGACGCCCATGACGCGGGCCTACCTCGAGGCGGACCCGGTCCGCCGGCAGAAGATGGTCGAGAAGATCCCGCTCCGGCGCCTCGGGCAGCCGGACGACATGGCCGGGGTCGTCCTGTTCCTCGCCTCCGACCTGGCCGGCTACGTGACCGGGCAGACGCTCTACGCGGACGGGGGCTGGGGCCTCGGCGATTACGACTGGTAGGTTTTCGGAGGGGGGCTTGGCCCCCTTCCGAACCTCGCGCTTCGGTCAGCGGCGCGCGGACCCTCCACGCTTTATCGGAGTAAACTTGGTGGCGAATGGAGCAGAGCGGGTGTTGCGCAATCCTGGTGGGCATGGAGGGAAGCGATCCATGGACGCACAGGTAGGGACCGCAGGCTCGCCGATGGACGCGCTGACCATCGGGAAGACCGTGACCGTCCGGAAGACGGTGGGCGAGACGGACATCTACCTCTTCGCCGGGATCTCGGGGGACTTCGCGCCGAACCACGTGGACGAGGAGTACATGAAAGGCACCCGGTACGGCCGCCGGATCGCGCACGGCGCGCTGCTCGTCGCCTACATGTCCCAGGCCTCGACGAAGATGTGCGGCAGCCTCCCCGGCACCATCGTCTCCTACGGCTACGACCGGATCCGCTTCCCGAACCCGGTCTTCATCGGCGACACGGTCACGGTGACCTACGAGATCGTCGAGCGGGACGAGGCGGCGCGGAAAGCCTTCAGCAAGGTGATCTGCACCAACCAGCGCGGCGAGGTGGTCGCCGTGGCGACCCACATCCTCAAGGTGGTCGAGGGCTAGGCGGTTTCTGAACCGACGGTCGCGTTTCTACTGCCCGAGGAGCCGGGAACACTCCAGCGCCGGGTGACGGAGATGGCGGAGACAATCGTCCCCGCGCGGACGGCTCCCCGGGACGAGCAGCCCCGGCGTGAGTAGGCTTCCACCCGGCGCCGAGACGCGGGTGCTGACCGAGGCGGACGCGGAAGCGTACCGCCGGCTTCGACTCCGGGCTCTCCGCGACCACCCCGATCTCTTCGGGCGGGCCTACGAGGAAGCACAGAGCCTGAAGGAGATGGTCGAGGACTTTCGATCCCAGCACAACGGCGTGGCGAGCTTCATTCTCGGGGCATTCGAGGGCAACCTGGTCGGGATCGTCACGTGCTCTCGCGAGCGCGGCATCAAACGGCAGCACAAGGCGCTGATCTGGGGCATGTACGTCGCGCCCGAGGCCCGCGGGCGCGGCATCGGGCGCGCGCTCCTCCTCGAGGCGATCGAGCGGGCGCGGGCCTGGCCGGGGCTCGAGCAGATCTGGCTCAGCGTAGGTACGCACAACCGGCCGGCACACGCGCTCTATCGGTCCTGCGGCTTCGAAGTGTTCGGGCTGGAGCGCCGTGCGCTCAAGCTGGGCGACGGGTACTTCGACGAAGAGCAGATGGTGCTGTACCTCGACCGGTCGGCGCCGTGACTGCACGGCGGCCGCCGGACGATGGAGAGGTCCGCATGCTGACCGATGAGCTGGTCGCGGAGGCGCAGCGGCGGCTCCTCCAGCGCATGGACGGGACGGCCGCCGAGGTCAAGACGGGTTTCCCGCACGCGGCGGACGGGCGAACCGGACGGTGGGAGGTCAAGCCGGATGGGTCGTGGACGGGTGGCTTCTGGGTCGGCTGCTGCTGGCTGGCCCACCGGCTGACGGGCGAGCTGCGCTACCGCGCGTGGGGGCTCGAGTGGGCGAACCGCCTCGGCGGGCGCGTGGCGGACCTGACGCACGACATCGGTTTCCTCTTTCAGTACGCGGCCGTGCTCGGGTGGCAGACCGTGCACGACCGCGCGCTCCGGGATCTGGCGCTGGGGGCGGCCGACCGGCTCGTGGCGATGTGGCATCCCCGGGCCCGGGTCATCCCCGTCGGGACGCGCGCGGCGGTCTCGGCGGGGACCGACGACGTCACGATCGACTGCCTCATGAACCTTCAGGTCCTCTGGTGGGCGGCGGCCGAGACGGGCGCGGCACCCTACCGCGACGCGGCGCTCGCCCACGCCGAGCGGACCGCGATGTGGCACGTCCGCCCGGACGGCTCCTGCTTCCAATCGGTGCACTTCGATCCGGCCACCGGCGAGCCGGTCAAGAAGCACACCCACCAGGGGTACTCGCCCGAGGGCTGCTGGAGCCGCGGCCTCGGCTGGTGTGCCTACGGGTTCCTCGAGAGCTATCGCGCCACGGGGCGCCGGGAGTTTCTCGCGATCGCCCGCCGCGCGGCGGAGTACCACGTGCGCCGGATGCCCGAGGATGGCGTGCCGTTCTACGACTACGACGACCCGCGCATCCCCGACGCGCTGCGGGACACCTCGGCCGCGGCCATCCTGGCCTCGGCGTGCCTCGAGCTCGCGCGGGTGGACGGCGACAGGCGGTTCCGCGACGCGGCCGGGCGGATTCTCGGCGGGCTCGTCCGCGGCTACCTCACGCCGCTCGGCCCCGGCGACCGGCGCCCGGCGGGGATGCTGCTCCACGGCTGCTACAACCTCCACACGGGCGAGGCCCCCGACCACGAGCTGATCTGGGGCGACTACTTCCTCCTCGAGGCCCTCGCGCGCTGGCAAGGCCGAGACCGACCGCCGGCGTGAGGCCACGGGCGGACGGCACGCCCCTGGGATGACCATCGCGCTGGTGACGTTCGACTTCTGGCAGACGCTCCTCGCCGAGACTCCGGCGAGCGGCGCCGCGGCCCGCGCGCTCCGGCTCTCCGGCGTCCGCGAGGCGTTGGGTCGCGCCGGGCGCCGGTACGACGCGGCGGCGCTCGCGGCGGCGGACGCCCGCGCCCTGGCGGCGCTCGACGGCATCTGGCGGGCGCGGCGGGATGTGGGGCCGGCGGAGCAGGTGCGCGTCTTCCTCGAGGCGCTCGACCCGGCGCTTCCCGGCGTGCTGTCGCCCGAGGAGCGAGCGGCGGTCGAGACGGCGTACGCGGTGCCCGTCCTCGCGCACCCTCCCGCCGTCGCGCCCGGGGCCGTCGCCGCGATCCGGTGGCTCGGCACGCGGGGACTCACTCTCGGGGTGATCTCCAACACGGGCCGCACGCCCGGGAGCATTCTCCGGCGCCTGCTCGATCGCGCCGGCGTTCTCGACGCCTTCCGCGTCTTCTCGTTCTCGGATGAGATCGGCGTGCGGAAGCCGGACCCCGAGATCTTCCGGCGCACGCTGGCCCCCGCCGGCGGCGACCCCGACGCCGCCGTCCACGTGGGCGACGATCCCGTCAACGACGTGGCGGGCGCCCGCGCCGTGGGGATGCGTGCCCTGCACTACGTCCCGGACGGGGGCCCGGCGTCCGCGACGGCCGACGGCGTCCTCCGCCACTTCGCCGAGGTCCCGGCGCTCCTGACCCGGTTGCCGTAACGCGTCCCCCCGGCCGCGGCTCCCGGTCCGAATAAAGAAAAGCCTTGCCGCGTCAGCCTTTTCGGGTTGCGCGGCGGTGACGCGCCACGCTATCATGAAGCGCTGGTCGTGGAGCTGTGCTTCGGGGGGAGGCAGGGCCGACCCGTTCGCCGAAGGGCGACCGGCGCGGCGTTCCCGGGAGGGCCGTCGGGAGGGGGGCGCAGCCCTCCGCCGAAGGTCAAGGGAGACCCGGCATGGACGTGTCCGAGCTGAAGGCCAAGATCCGCGACATCAAGGACTTCCCGACGGAGGGGATCCTGTTCAAGGACATCACCACCCTCCTCAAGGATCCCCGGGCGTTCAAGTACGTCCTTGACCAGATGGCCACCGACTACATCCAGTCGCGGGTCGAGGTCGTCGTGGCGATCGAGTCCCGCGGTTTCATCTTCGGCGGGGCGCTCGCCCACGAGTTGGGGGCGGGCTTCGTGCCCGTGCGGAAGCTCGGCAAGCTGCCGGCAAAGACGATCGAGGTCGAGTACGAGCTGGAGTACGGCCGGGACGCGCTCGCCATCCACGAGGACGCCATCCGCCCCGGCCAGCGCGTCCTCGTCGTGGACGACCTCCTCGCGACGGGCGGGACGATGGCCGCGACGCTGCGCCTGGTGGAGCAGTCCGGCGGGGTCGTCGTCGGCGTGGCGTTCCTCATCGAGCTCGGGTTCCTTCACGGCCGCGCCAAGCTGAAGGACTACCCGGTCAGCTCGCTGATCGCCTACGACTGACCGGGGGGGCGGACGGCCGGGGTGGGAGCGAAAGCCATGAGACGGATCACGGTTGGGCTTGTCGTCCTCACGATGTTGGCGGGCGCCGGCGGACTCGCGGCGGGGGAACCCCCGCGGCCCACCTTTCACGACGAGACCGATCGGGCGATCACGGAGGCCATCGACCACTTCCGAGGCCTCTGGGCTCGTCTCGAGCGTCGGCTCGGCCCGGGGGCCCGCCTGCCCTGGGGTCCACCCCCGTCGGCGGCCGAGCGACCGCTGATCTCCATCATGCTCGACCACCGCGACGACCTGGGGCTCAGCAGCGAGCAGGTGAGCCGCCTCGAGGCGTTGCGCAACGATTTTGCGCAGGAGGCGATCCGACGGGAGGCCGACATCCGGATCGCCGAGATGGACCTTGCCGCTCTGCTCGAGAAGGACCCGGTCGATCTGCCGCAGGTGGAGGCCAAGGTCCGCGAGATTGCCCGGCTCCGGGCCGAGCTGCGGATCGCGCGCCTGCGCACGCTGGAGCAGGGGAAGGCGGTGCTGACCGCCGAGCAGCGGAGCAAGCTCCAGAGTGTCCTCGGTGGCGCGGGCCGCGGGCCGCGGCGGGCCGCCGGCCGCGACATCCGGCTCTAGGGTAGCCTCCCGGGGGCGGGTCCCCACGGCCGAACGCCGTGGGTGGGCCCGAGCCGTTCGCCGGCCGGATTCAGGTCGGGACGGCCGCGAGGCGCAAGCCGAGCGCGTCCCGACCGAGATGGCCGAGGCGGACGGCCTGGCTTTCCCAGGGGGGCCGTCGGAGGGAGGCGGAGTCCCCTTCCGAGACTTCCAGGAGAACGGATGGCGATCTCGAAGGTTGGCGTGGTGGGCTGCGGTCTCATGGGCGCCGGGATCGCCCAGGTGACGGCGCAGGCCGGCGTCCGGACGACGGTGGTCGAGGCGACCCAGGAGCTCCTGGACCGGGGTCTCGGCGCGATCCGACGGAGCCTCGACAGCCTCACGGAGAAGGGCCGGCTCGACGCGCGCGAGCGCGACGCCGCGTGGGGGCGGATCACCGGCACCGTCCGACTCGAAGATTTGCGCGATGCGGACCTCGTCATCGAGGCGATCACGGAGAACGCGGCCCTCAAGAAGGAAACGTTCGGGCGGCTCGATCGGATCTGCCCGCCCCACGCGCTGTTCGCCTCGAATACCTCCTCGTGCACGATCACCGAGCTGGCGGCGGCGACGAAGCGCCCCGCGCAGGTGCTGGGGCTCCACTTCTTCAATCCCGCCCCGGTCATGAAGCTGGTCGAGGTCGTCCGGACGATCCTCACCAGCGAAGAGACCGTGAAGGCCGCCTCGGGCTTCGTCCAGGCTCTGGGCAAGACGCCGGTCGCTACCCAGGACACGACCGGCTTCATCGTGAACCGGCTGCTCGTGCCCTATCTCCTCGAGGCGATCCGGCTGCTGGAAGCGGGGATCGCCTCCAAGGAGGACATCGACCAGGCCATGAAGCTCGGGTGCGGCTATCCGATGGGCCCGTTCACCCTGCTCGACCTCGTGGGCCTCGACACGACGCTCTACGTGGCCGAGGTCATGTTCCAGGAGTTCCGCGAGCCCCGCTTCGCGACCCCGCCCCTGCTGCGGCGGATGGTCCTGGCCGGGCATCTGGGGCGCAAGAGCGGCAAGGGGTTTTACGATTACTCCTCGAAGTAGGCCGCCCGGTGGAGGGATGCCGTGGCCTTGAGGACCCCCGAGCAGTACATCGAGAGCCTCCGCGACGGCCGCACCGTGTACTACCGCGGTGAGCGTGTCCGCGACGTCACCGCGCATCCGGAGATGGGGGTCGGCGCCCGGCACGCCGCCCTCGAGTACGCGAGCGCGCAGGATCCCGCCCACGCCGACCTCTGTACGTACACGGATGCTGCCGGGACGCCCTCGAGCCGGTACTGGAAGCTGCCCGAGGGCCCCGACGACCTCCTGCGCCGCCATGTCCTGATCGACCATGGGACGCGGGTCGGTCACGGGGTGTTCCTGATCATCAAGGAGATCGGGTCGGATTTTCTCTTCGCGCACACCATCGTGAGCCACCAGATGCAGGAGGTCATGAAGGCGCCCTACTACGAGCGCCTCAAGGCGTACCACCGCTACGTCGAGCAGAACGACCTCGCGCTCGCCGTGGCGCAGACCGACGTCAAGGGCGATCGCGCCCTCGGGCCGACCGAGCAGGAGCACCCTGACTACTACGTCCACGTCGTGGACCGCCAGCGGGACGGCATCGTCGTCCGGGGCGCGAAGGCGCACACGACGAACTCGGTCGCGGCGAACGAGCTGATCTGCATTCCCACGCGCGCGCTCGGCGAGGCGGACCGGGACTACGCCGTCGCCTTCGCGGTGCCGGTGAACGCCAAGGGGGTCAAGCTGATCGCGAGCCCGTTCACCGCGACCGGCCGCTCGCGGTTTCACCACCCGGTCTCGGCCGAGCACAAGATGATCGAGACGCTCACCGTCCTCGACGACGTGTTCGTGCCGTGGGAGCGCGTGTTCCTGTGCGGCGAGACCCAGTACGCGGGCGCGCTGGCGCTCGGCTTCGTCCAGTTTCACCGCTTCACGGCGGTCTCCTACAAAATCCCGCACATCGACCTGATGATCGGGGCGGCGATGCTGGCGGGGGAGGCGAACGGCGTCGAGAAGGCCGCGCACGTCCGTGACAAGCTCGCGCGGCTCGTCGCGTGGCGGGAGACCATCCGCGGGCTCACGGTGGCCGCGGCCTACGAGTGCCGCCGCATGGCCCCGGGCGTGGCCGTGCCGAACCCCGTGACGACGAACGTCGCCAAGCAGTACTTCGCGGAGAACTACCACCTGATGGCCCAGAAGGTCCAGGACATCGCCGGCGGGCTCCTGGTGACCGGGCCCGCGGAGGAGGATCTCGCGGCGCCGGAGACGAAGGCGTACGTGGAGCGCTACCTGGGGGGGAAGAAAGGGTTCGGTGCGACGAACCGGCTCAAGGTCATGAACTTGATCCGCGACCTCCTGACCTCCGACTTCGGCGGGTACAACGAGGTGCTCTCGATCCACGCCGAGGGGTCGCTGGAGGCGCAGAAGCTCACGATCCTGCGGGAGTTCGATGCGACCAAGGCGCGCGCCTTCGCCGCCCAGTGCGGGTACCTCGGTGCGTAACCCGCGCCTCGTTCTGATCCTCCTGGCGGTGTCGGCCCTGGCGGCGCGGCCGGCTCTCGGCCAGGAGCGGGTCGAGGGCGACCTCTACGCCAACGCCAAGTACGGCATCCAGATCGGGAAGCCGTCGAGCTGGTACTTCATCACCGCCGGGACGGTCGTGGACCTCGCGCGCAAGGCCGGGGGGGGGCCTCGTCTGCGGGGCGACGAGGACCCGGTCAAGCTCGCGGGGTTCGCCGTGGTCGTCTCCAAGGTCCCGTCGCTGGGACGCGGCTTCCAGCCGCAGGTCGTCGTCCTCGTCCGCGAGCTCTCCGCGCCCCCGGGCGGCATGGTCAAGGCCTGTGAAGAGCTGCGGTCCGGGATGACGGAGCCGGAAACCGTGAGGCCGACGCGGGTGGTCCAGGTGGACGGCAGGCCCGCCGCCCGGCTCGACTTCCAGGGCCTGGTGGACGGAGAGATGGTGCGGGCGACGGCGCTCTGCGCCTTCCGGGACCGGCAGGCCTTCGTGGTCGTGGGCCAGGCGCTGGCCTCGGAGTTCGACAGCGAGTTCTCGACCTTCGAGATGATCCTCTCGAGCTTTCGCCTGCGATGAGCGGGAGGACCCTCTGCGATGCGGACGTCGTGACATCGCCATGCAGCGCTACTACCTGACCGACGAGCAGCGGATGGTCATGGAGCTGGCGCGTGCGATCGCGCGCGAGAAGATCGCGCCCGTCGCACCCCACCACGACGAGACGGAGAGCTATCCGGAAGAGATCATGCGGCTCCTGGCCGAGCAGGGGCTCGGGGGCATCTGGGTTCCGGAGCTCTACGGCGGCACGGACATGGGGGCGCTCGCGGTCGCGCTCGTCGCGGAGGAGATCGCCTGGGCGTGCGCCGCCACCGCGACCAACTGGGGGGCGACGGTGCTCGGGGGCCACCCCATCGTCCTCGCCGGGACCGACGAGCAGAAGCGCCGGTATCTCCCGCGGCTCGCCACCGGCGAGATCCTGGCGGCCTACTCGCTCTCCGAGCCGGGAGCGGGGTCGGACGCGGCGGCGCTGCAGACCGTCGCCGCCCGGAAGGGCGACCGCTACGTCCTCAACGGCACCAAACTCTGGTGCTCGAACGGCTCGAACGCGGGCGTGATCACGCTCTTCGCGACGCTGGACCCGAAGAAGGGCGCCAAGGGGATCACAGCCTTCCTCGTCGAGCCGAGCTTTCCCGGCTTCGCCGTCGGCAAGAAAGAGAAGAAGATGGGGATCCGGGCCTCGCCCACGGTGGCGCTCCACCTCCAGGACTGCGAGGTGCCCGTGCGGAACCGGCTCGGGGCGGAGGGCGAGGGGTTCAAGATTGCCATGCGGACGCTCGACTTCACGCGACCCATGACGGGGGCGACGGCAGTCGGGGTCGCGCAGGCGGCGCTCGACGCGGCGACGGAGTACGCCAAGGAGCGGCGGCAGTTCGACCAGCCGATCGCGGCGTTTCAGGGGGTCCAGTTCATGCTCGCCGACATGGCGATGCAGGTACACGGCGCCCGGCTCATGGTGCACCACGTCGCGAGCCTCGTGGACCGGGGCGCGCCCGCGACGGTGCTGGAGGCGTCGATGGCGAAGTGTTTCGCGGCCGACGCCGCGATGCGCGTGACGACGGATGCCGTGCAGGTCCTCGGCGGCGTCGGGTACACGCGCGAGTTCCCCGCCGAACGCTTCATGCGGGACGCCAAGATCATGCAGATCTACGAGGGGACGAACCAGATCCAGCGGGTGATCATCGCGCGGGAGTTGCTCGGCCTGCGCTGAGCGGGAGCTCGAAGGAGGGAGGAGTCATGGCAAGAGGGCGCACAGTCGGCCGTCGGACGTTCCTCAAGGGGGCAGGGGCGGCGACCGGGGCGGCGCTTGTGGGGTTCCCCGCGGTCCTCCGCGCCCAGCCGAAGGAGATCAGGATCGGCGCCGTGCATCCGGTGACCGGCCCCGGCGCGATCGACGGCCAGGCCAGTCGCTTAGGAGCCCAGATGGCCGCGGACGCCGTCAACGCGGCGGGTGGGATCAAATCTCTGGGTGGAACGAAACTGGTCCTGCTTACCGGGGACTCTCAAACTAAAGCGGATGTGGCCCGTACGGAGGCCGAGCGGCTGGTAAACGAGGGGGCTGTGATCCTCACCGGAGCCTTCTACTCCGGTCACAGCATGGCCATGGTCCCGGTCGCCCAGCAGCGGCGCGTTCCTTTCCTTATCGACATTTCAGCAGCCGATGTCATCACGCTCAACGTCGCCCAGTCCGTGAAGGAGGGCAAACAAAAGACCCAGTACGTCTATCGCAACTTCCCCACGACCACCGCCTTCGGCCGCAAGGCGATCCAGTTCATGAACGAGGTCTTCAAGGCCACCGGGACCTCGCCGAAGCGCGCGGTCCTCATGTACACGAACGACCCCTTCGGGAAGCCCCAGTCGGAGGGGTTCATCAAGGCCCACAAGGAGCTGGGCGCGCCGTTCGAGATCGTGGAGGTGATTCCTTTCCCCGAAGTGCCTGCGGACCTTTCCACTGAGGTCTCCAAAGCCAAGGCCGCCAGGCCCGACATCATCTGCCCGATCACCCGACCAGGCTCGGCCATCCTGCTCCTCCGGGAACTGGCCAAGCAGCGCGTGGACATCATGGGCGTGATCAGCCCCGGGTCTCCCGGCCTGTACGAGAAGGAGCAGATCGGCGCGCTCGGCAAGCTCATCGAGTACACCCTGGACAACGTCCCCTGGATCAACCCCGTGAGCCCCAAGACCCGGAGGATCGCCGAAGAGTACGCGAAGCGGTCCGGGGGGAAGATCTTCGACACGAACTCCGGGTACTCGTACGAGGCGATCCTGATCATCGCCGACGTGCTCGAGCGGGCCCGGTCCACGGAGCCCGACGCCATCGTCGAGGCGATCCGCACCACCGACATGCCAGACCCCATCATGGTCGCCGCGGGACCGGTCCGGTTCAACGACGTCGGTGACAACGCCAACGCCTCGACGGCCATGATCCAGATCCTCGGTCAGAGGCCGCTGGTGGTCCATCCGAAGGAGTCTGCCGAGGCCAAGCTGGTGTTCCCGGCCCCGAAGTTCTGGGAACGCGGGTAGGCGCCGGGGAACGGAGTCGGGGGCGCGAGCGTCCGGCGGAGCCGGGCGCCGCGCCCTGTCTGTCTCGCCCATGACGCCCACGCTGCTCGGCCAGGCCGCGCTGAATGGCCTGCTGTTCGGCGGGCTCTACAGCCTCATGGCCGTCGGACTCTCGCTGATCTTCGGGGTGTTGCGGGTCATCAACATCGCCCACGGCGACATGATGGTGTGGGGAAGCTACCTCGCGTTCCTCCTGGCGCTGCGCGTCGGCGTGGACCCGTTCGTGTCCTTCGTCTTCTCCGCCGGCTTCCTCTTTTGCGTGGGCGTCCTGGTCCAGCGCGGGCTCGTCAACCGGGTGCTGGACGCCCCCCACGAGATGCAGATCCTGCTCACGCTCGGGGTCGCCCTCGTCATGGAGAACCTGGCCCTGGTGGTCTTCGGCCCCGAGACCCGCCGCAGCGAGTCGGCCTACGGCCTCCTGACCGTCTGGCTGGGCCCGCTCTTCGTGGACGTGCCCCGCCTTCTCACCTTCGCCGTCGCCCTCCTCCTTGCCCTGGCGCTCTATCTCTTCCTGTTTCGGACGGACCTGGGCACGGTGATCCGGGCGGCCGCCGACAACCCGTACGGGGCCCGCGTCGTCGGAGCCGACGTCTCGCGGGTGTACACCGTAGCCTTCGGGATCGGGGCGGGTTGCGTCGGGGCGGCCGGCGCGCTCATGAGCGCGCTTGTCCCCTTCTCCCCCGCCTCCGGCTTCCCGCAGACGGTGACCTCCTTCAACATCGTGATCATCGGCGGCATGGGGAGCCTCCTTGGGGCGTTCCTCGGCGGGATCCTGGTGGCGGTGGCAGAGAGCCTCGGCGCAGTCCTGCTCGCGCCGTCGCTCAAGGAGCTGGTGAGCTTCGTCCTCCTCGTCCTGATCCTCCTGTTTCGGCCACAAGGACTGCTCGGAGGCAGGGCGCCGTGAGGCCCTGCGTCCTACCAGAGCTCAGGCCTCGGCCCGGCAGCGCCGCAGCGCGCGACGCCCATGGAGGAGTGCCGTGAGGTGGGCGGGGTGCCTCGCGCTGGCGCTGCTGCTGGTGCTCCCGAGCTTCCTCGGCTCCTACTTCTTGACGGTCTTCATCTTCATGTTCTTCTACGCGTACCTCGGGCAAGCGTGGAATCTCCTCGGGGGCTACGGCGGTCAGATTTCCCTCGGGCACGCGGCCTTCCTGGGGGTCGGGGCGTACACCTCGACGTACCTGGCCATGGCCCACGAGATCTCGCCGTGGGTCGGGATGTTCATCGGTGGCGGCGCCGCTGCACTCCTGGGCGCCCTGATCGGGTACCTGGGGTTCCGCTTCGGTCTGCGGGGGTTCTACTTCATCCTGCTGACCGTCGCCGTGGCCGAGATCTGCCGCCTCGTGGTGTCCCACGTGGAGGCGCTGGGCGGAGCGCTGGGCCTCTTCATCACCTTCACGGGGGACCCGTGGCAGTTCCAGTTCAGCGACAACCGCTACTACTACTACATCGCCCTCGGGCTGATGCTCGCCGCCACGGGGGTGACCGCGGCCATGGAACGGAGCCGGCTGGGAGCCTATCTGATCGCCATCCGCGAGGACGAGGACGCCTCGGAGGCCCTGGGCGTCAACACGCTCCGCTACAAGCTGACCGCCACCGTCCTCTCGGCGTTTCTGACCGGCCTGGGCGGCGCGTTCTACGCCAACTACCTCTTCTCGCTTCAGCCGAACACCGTCTTCGGGATCCCCCTGTCGGTGGAGATCATCCTCCGGCCCATCGTCGGCGGCTCGGGAACGCTCATGGGCCCGATCCTCGGGTCGTTCATCCTCTCGCCGCTCGCCGAGATCTCGCGGACCTACCTCGCCAGCGCGGGATTCGCCGGCATGCATCTCGTGGTGTACGGACTCCTCCTGATCGTGATCGTGCTCTTCCTCCCACGGGGGGCATACCCCCATCTGGCGCGCGCGCTCGCGCGCCGCCGGGCGCTCCAGACACATGCGGCAAAGGCCTAGCCCGACCGATTCACGAAGCCGCACGCGAGACGAGGGGAGGCCGCGCGGGTGGGGCGGAGCCCCCCTCCGGAGCTCCTGATGGCCCTGCTCGAGGTCGTCGATGTCGAGAAGCGGTTTGGTGGCCTCCAGGCGTTGGCCGGCGTCAGCCTCACCGTGGACGCCGGAGAGATCGTGGGGCTCATCGGACCGAATGGCGCGGGCAAGACGACGCTCTTTCATCTCGTGTCGGGGTTCCTCAGACCCGACGCGGGATCGATCTGGCTCGCCGGCGAGCCCGTCGTGGGGTGTCGTCCGCACGAGCTCTGTCGGCGGGGCCTCGCGCGGACGTTCCAGATCGTCAAGCCGTTCCACGGACTGACGGTCCTCGAGAATGTCCGGGTCGGCGCGCTGGCGCGCGCCGCGCGATTCGCGGAGGCGACCGCGCGGGCCCGCCAGATACTGGCCTTCGTCGGGCTGGCCGCGAAAGCCGATCTCCCCGCGCGCACCCTCACGCTGGCCGACCGGAAGCGGCTCGAGCTGGCGCGCGCCCTCGCCACCGAGCCGCGCCTCCTCCTGCTCGACGAGGTGATGGCGGGGCTCGGCCCGGTGGAGACCGGCCAGGTCGTCGAACTCTGCCGCCAGATCAACGCGCGCGGCATCGCCATCCTCTTGATCGAGCACGTGATGCGCCCCGTCATGGCGCTGTCGCATCGGATCGTGGTCGTCAACCAGGGTGAGGTGATCGCGACCGGTCCGCCCGCGGCGATCGCCGGAGACCCGCGGGTGATCGAGGCGTACCTGGGGGAGGCGGACGGTGCTCGCGCTTGAGGGCGTTGCCGCGGGGTACGGCGACCTGCTCGCGGTACGGGCGGTCTCGCTGGAGGTGCGCGAAGGCGAGTGCGTCGCGCTCATTGGGGGGAACGGTGCCGGCAAGACGACCACGCTCCGCGCCATCTCGGGGCTCATTCCGATTCGGGCAGGCCGGGCGACCTTCCGGGGACAGTCGCTGGCGGGTCTGTCGACGCGTCGCGTCGTCGAGCTGGGACTCGCGCACGTCCCGGAGGGGCGTCAAATCTTCCCGTCCCTGACCGTGCGCGAGAACCTGGAGATGGGTGCCCGGACGCCCGAGGCCCGCGCGGCGCGCGCGCGGAGCTTCGACGTGGTCTTCGCCCTCTTCCCGCGGCTTCGGGAGCGGGAGCGACAGCTCGCGGGGACGCTCTCGGGCGGCGAGCAGCAGATGCTGGCCATCGGCCGAGGGCTCATGGCTCGCCCGCGGCTTCTCCTCCTCGACGAGCCGTCGCTCGGCCTGTCCCCGCTGATGGTGCGCACGATCTTCGAAATTGTCGAGACCGTGAACCGCCAGGGGACTACAATCCTGCTCGTGGAACAGAACGTCTTGCGGGCCCTCGCGCTCTGCGACCGCGGCTACGTGCTCGAGAACGGCGAGGTGACGCTCAGCGGCCGGCGCCAGGAGCTGCTCGAGTCGGGGTATATCCGCCGGGCGTATCTGGGCGTGTGAGAAGGAGCGACTGAGGGTGGCGACACCAGCGCGGCGCGGCGGCCGGTCCCTCCGGCGAGTCCCGGTCGTGCGCCCGACCGGCGACGCGCGGCGGGCGCGGTCGGATCGGGCGCTCGTGGCCGAGCGCGCCCTGATCACGCTCGCCGAAGCGGCGACTGCCGGGCTTCCGCCGCCCGAGATGCTCGAGCTGGTCGTGGCCGCGGCGGCGGCGCTCACGGGCGACGCGACCGTCCACCTCTGGCTGGTGGATGACGAGCGCCGCGAGCTCCGGCTGGTCGCACAAGCGGGGCCGCGGCCCGGGAAGGCGGGCGTCCGATTGCGCCCGGTCTTGCGAGTGGGCGAAGGGCTGGCCGGCGCGGTGGCGCGGCGTCGCGAGCCGCTCGTGCTCACCTCACTCCGCGCGGAGCGGCACGTCGCCGACCCGGCGTGGGCCCGCGATCAGGGCTTCGTCTCGTTCGCCGGCGTGCCGTTCGCGCGCGCCGACCGTCTCCTCGGCGTGCTCTGCGTCTTCACCCGGCGGCGGCACCGCTTCACGCGGTACGAAGTGGACCTCCTCCGCTCCTTCGCGAGCCATGCGGCGGTCGCCCTCGAGAGCGCCGCGCTGCTCGAGGCGGCGACCAGCCGCCTGCGCCGGCTCGAGGCGCTGCAAGAGATCGAGCGCGAGATGTCGCAGCAGCGCGACCCGGACGCGCTCCTCGGGCTGATCGTCCGTCGGGCGGCGGAGCTGCTCGAGGCCGACTCGGCGACGGTGTTCCTCCTCGACGAGGCGGCGGGCCTCCTGCGCGCCCACGCCTCCTTCAACGAGCCCGACTGGGTGCGCGAGTTCGTCCTCCCCCTGGGCGAGGGCGTGGTGGGGACGGCCGCCGTCCGCCGTGAGGGGATGATCGTCAACGCCTACCCGCAC
>CAZDYT010000002.1:27243-28838 GCA_964509395.1 uncultured bacterium | reverse complement strand
TCCGCCCCCCTCAGCCGGCCCTCGCGGCCGGGCGCCCTGTCTAGTTTTCTCGGAAGGGGGTACGGCCCTCTGGGGCGCCCCGCCGCGTGGAGACACTCGGCCGTGTCAGCTAGTTGACACAGCCCTCAGAGCCAAACGTTGACAAGAAATTGACCAGGCGGGTATTTTAGCTGATCGCAGATGGTGAGATCAGATGGATAGCGTTCTCGTCATCGACGACGAAAAAAACGTCCGCGCGCTCCTCAGCAAGGTTCTGGGCCAGGACCAAGTAGAGGTCTACACGGCCGGCTCGGGAAATGAGGGGCTTCAGATGGCTGAAGACGGCAATCCGGACGTGGTCCTTCTCGACCTCCGCCTCCCCGACGCCAGCGGGATGGATCTCCTGAGGACCCTGAGGTCGCGCCATCCCGACACCGCCGTCATCATGATCACCGCCTACGGTCAGATCGCGAGCGCCGTCGAAGCGATGAGGCACGGGGCGAGCGATTACCTCGAGAAGCCCTTCGAGCCGCTGGACAAGCTCCGCCTCGCCGTGAGCCGGGCGCTGGAGGAAGTCAGAGCTCGCCGTGAGATCCACCGTCTGCAGCAGCTCCAGGCGCAGCAGTACGGGGCCGATCGGCTCGTCGGCGAGTCGGACGCCACCCGCCACCTCCGCCAGGTCGTGCGCCAGCTCGCCCAGAGCGAGGCTCACACGATCCTGATCCTTGGGGAAAGTGGGACCGGGAAGGAGCTCGTCGCGAAAGCCCTGCACTATGAGGGCCCGCGGCGGAACTTCCCGTTCATGGAGGTCAACTGCGCGGCGATCACGGAGACCCTGTTCGAAAGCGAGCTCTTTGGCCACGAGAAAGGGTCGTTCACCGACGCCAAGGCGACGAAGAAGGGGCTCATGGAGCTGGCCGACCGGGGCACCCTGCTCCTCGACGAGGTGAGCGAGATGTCCCCGGGGAGTCAAGCCAAGCTCTTGAGGTCCCTCCAGGAGCGGGTCGTCCGGCGAGTCGGTGGAACGCGGGACATCAAGGTGGATGTCCGGGTCATCGCCGCCAGCAACCGCCAGCTAGAGGCGCTGGTGAAGGAAGGGAAGTTCCGCGAAGACCTGTTCTATCGCCTCAACGTCATCCCGATCCTCATTCCGCCCTTACGCGCGCGCAAGGAAGACCTCATCCCCCTGGCACGCCACTTTCTCCTCGAGCTGAACGCCACCTTCCACAAAGCCGTGAAGGGCTTCGCCCCCGAGACCGAGAAGCTCCTGCTGAGCTACCCCTGGCCCGGGAACGTCCGGGAGCTCAAGAACCTCATCGAACGCCTGGTGATCCTGAGCACGTCGAACTACATCGAGCCGGGACACCTGCCCCCGCCGTTCGGAGCGCCCGCCGACGGCCCGGCCCTGCCGGAGGCCACTGCCACGCTGGGGACGCTCGCGGAAATCGAGCGCGCCTACATCCTGCAAGCCGTGCAGAAGGCCAAGGGGAACAAGAGCATGGCCGCGAAGATGCTTGGAATCTCGCGCCAGACCCTTCGAAAGAAGCTTGAAGGGAGCTGATCCTCCAAGTTGGCCCACCGGTCACTTTCTGGCCGCCTCGTCTCTGTGTTTGGCA
>CAZDYT010000002.1:0-27143 GCA_964509395.1 uncultured bacterium | reverse complement strand
CGTCGAGCGCGGCAAGCGCGCAGCGCCCGGAGAGAACTCGCCATAACTGGCAGAAGCTGCCCGGCGGTTCCATGGTGCTCTGGTAAGGAATCGACCATCCGCGGTGAGTAGCGCTGGAGCCTTGGGGGGTTCGCGCCCGAAATATCAAGAAGATAGCAGTCCCGCTGGAGGTGGCACCGCCGTTGCAGCCCTGGCAGCGGGCCTGAAAAGCCGGCGATAGCCTGTAGAGGCGGGAGACAGGGCATGCGACCAACGCTCCGGAAGCTGGAGGTCAAGGACCTGAGCGAGGTGCAGAAGCTCGTTACGGAAAGCGCCGAGAGCATCGAGCCGGGGCTCAAGATCATCGGCTCCCACGCCCTGCTCGGCGACGCCCAGATGGACCTGGTCGGGGTGGACTCGAAGAACTCCCTCGCCCTCGCCGCCCTCGGCCTCACGGCGAACGAGGAGATGCTCCTCCGGGCGCTCGATGCCTACTCGTGGTGCCTCGATTTTCCGGAGACCGTCCAGCGGCTCTATCCGCGATCACGGTTCCATCCCCGAGCGCCCCGGGTCCTCTTCGTTGCTGAGCGCATGCCGGATTCGTTTCTCCGCAAGGTCCGCCAAGTGAACTTCGCCGAGCTCGACTGCCTCACGTTCCTTCAGTTGGAGGTGAACGGCACCCGGGCCGTGTACTTCGACACGGTGGAACGCATTCGACGGATGCCCGAGCCCCCCCTCGCGGAGGGCGGGCCCGTCGTTTCCCCTCAGCTCATCGAGCAGCATCCCTTCATCGAAGGGGTGCCCCCGGGCCACCTCTGGGATGATCCGCACGAGGAGGCCGCGTGGAAGGCTCGGCCAGCAGCGCCAGCGAACTTCGTCGGGGAGGCGTCTGCCCCCGCCGCCGCCGGCGAGCCGTACCCGGGGCAGTGGCAGGAGCTGACCGCCAAGCTCGGGGCCATGAGCGGCAGCGCTGACGCGCTCGATCCGGCCTTGCTCAGGCCCTCGCCGGAGGCGGGCCCGTCCCCGAACGAGGCAACCCCGCCGACTGCGAGTGGCGCCGGCGCGGACGGCTTCGAGCAGTACAAGGGTGAGTGGCGCGAATTCCTCGAGCGGCTCGGGGCCTCCCAGCTGCCTGACAACCACGAGCTCCCTGGGGACTCCCGGGGGCTCGCCGATACGTATGGGAGTTCGGCCGAATGAGCAACGGGCCCAATGAGCTCCCGGCTGGAGCGATGCCCCTGACCGAGCCATCGAGGGCTTCGGTGCTCCCGCCGTCATCCGGTGTCGATATCCTGCGGGTTCTGCTCGTCGACGACAACCCCCACGTGCTCCAGTTCCTGACGTCCGCCTTCAAGCGGCACAGCTGCCTCGTCTCCCCGACCTCGACGGCCGAGCAGGCGCTGGATCTCCTGTCGGACCACTCCTTCGACCTCGTGGTCTCTGACATCAAGATGCCGGGGCTGAGCGGGCTCGACCTGCTTCGGGCCGTGAAGGCGAAACAGCCCGGTACCCCGGTGGTCCTCATGACGGGCGTGCCGTCGATCAACTCCGCGGTGCTCGGGCTCCGGTATGGCGCCTATGACTATCTTCCGAAGCCCTTCTCGGTGAAGGAGGTGCAGCAGCTGATCCAGCGCCTCCGGAAGGACCGCCTGTCGGGGCCGGGCGGGATTGGCCAGCCTGCGGGTCTCATGGAAGACCTCGCCCGGCGGCAGACCGGCATGGAAGGGCTCTTCAAGATCGGCGAGCTGGCTCTCCAGGGGCCCCATCCCCGGGTTCTTATGGACACGGTCCTGGATTTCACGCTCCAGAGCCTCCGGGGGGACGCGGCCCTGCTACTGCTGCGCGACCATGAGGGAAACTTCACGCCCCACCAGAAGGGGGACCCGGCCCTGGTGACTCGACTCCTGGGCTTAATCCATGCCAGCTTCGACGAGCTGGTCCGGACGGCGGGAAAGGAGACGCTCCCGCTGACGACCCCAGGGCAGCCCTTTATCGCGCTCGCGGCGCTGATCCCGGGCGTGGGCAAGAGCATGGGGATCCTGTGCCTGGGGCGCGACTCCCAGAACGGGGCGTTCCTGCCGGACGAGAAGGAGTTCCTGCTCGGGTACGCGCACATCACGGCGCTGGCGCTCCAGCGGATTCTCCTCCGCGAGAACCTCGAAACCAACCTCATGGATACCATCTCGTCCTTCGTCAACGCGCTCGAGTCGAAGGACCCGTATTTGAAGGGTCACTCCGCTCGGGTTTCTCTGTACGCGGGAGAGATCGCGACGACGTTGGGGCTCTCCCCCGTCCAGGTCTTCGTGACGCGCCGTGCGGGCATCCTCCACGACCTCGGGAAGCTGGTCACCCTGGACTCGATCCTGCACAAGCCGGGAAGGCTGACTAAGGAGGAGTACGCGATCATCACCCGCCATCCCCTGGTCGCACACAAGATCCTGAAGCCCCTCCGGTTCCTCGCCCAGGAAGCGGAGGCGATCAGGCATCACCACGAGCGATTCGACGGCAAGGGTTACCCGAACGGGCTCAAAGCGGACGAGATTCCGCTACCCGCCCGAATCGTCGCCGTCGCCGATTCGTTCGACGCGATGACCTCGACCCGTCCATACCGCAGCGCCCTTCCGCACGACGTGGCGCTGGCCGAAATTATCGGGGGCAAGGGTGGCCAGTTTGACCCCCGCGTCATCGACGCCTTCGTGTCGATTCCGCGGACGCGTCTGACCGAGATCAGCCGTTATTATGGCGCTCGGGCAGCTGCCCTCCCCGCCAAGCCCGACCCCGTGAGATCGGGTACGGAGGCTGTGACGTGCGAACCTGCGACCGAGGTTGATTGTTGAAGCAGGAAAAGACCAAGATCCTGGTCGTTGACGATGCGGGGCCGGTGGTCATTCTGTGCGTGAACATCTTGCAGTCGCTAGGATACGCGGTCAAGGGCGCCAATCGGGGGGAGACCGCGCTGGAGTTGGTCCGCAACGAGCCTTTCGACCTGGTGGTCGTGGATTACCGAATGCCGGGGATGGACGGATTTCAGGTGTTCGAGCAGGCCCGGGCCCTACGTCCGGAGATGGTCTTCATGCTAGTGACCGCACACGGAACGACGGAGATTACGAAGAAGGCGCTCGAGATGGGCTTCAAGTCGATCCTTCTCAAGCCGTTTACCTCGGAGGAGCTTCGCGGAGCGGTCGAGAGGGCGCTGGCAGGGAGGGCATAGGGCGCAACCGGTGTCCAGAGCGGAGGCGACGGAGTCCATGACGGAGCCGGCGACGATGTTCGCACCCGTGCTCCGCGCGATCCAGTGGGCCCTGGACCGAATGCTCTCGGTCGGATACGGGGTCGTCTACGACTTCGTATTCGAGCGCTTCCGACCGTACCGCAAGCTCCAGGACGAAGTCCTGGCGCTCCTCGAGACGTCCGTTCCGGAGGGCACGGATCGGCGGGACGTCAGGGTGCTGGACGTTGGCTGCGGACCCGGCAACTTCGCCTTCGCCGTCGCCGAGGCCGGCTTCTCCGTCGTGGGCATCGACCCCTACGCGGCGCTGCTCGAACTCGCGCGGGAGAAGCGACGAGCCAAGCGGCTCCAGCATCTTGCGTTTCGACACGCCGACCTTACCAAGGACGACGGGTTCCGTGACGAGCTGTTCGACCAGATCGTCAACATCCACTCCCTCTATGTCCATCCTGATCCGCTCGCGTTGCTCCAGGTCGCGCACCGGGTCCTCAAGCCGGGCGGCCACGCGATCTTCGTGAACTTCACCCGGCGGATCTGGCTCTGGTCCACGTTGCGCAAGGTCAAGGCGCGGGAGGGTTTGAGCGCCGCCCTCCGCTGCCTCATCTGGGTGCTACCAAACTCCATCTTCGAAGTGATGCGAAAGCGGATCGGTCCCCACTACTGGGAGGAGGACGAGTTCGCAGCTCACCTGCGCGATATCGGCTTCACCGTGCTCGTGATTCGGCGAACATTCTTCGACGATGCCAGCCTGCTCGCGTGGGTCCGCAAGGACGCCGTCGAGGGCCAAGCGTGAGACCGCGGCCGCACCTCGCGTCGGCGATCCCGCCCCTGTGGCTCCGGAGCGGGCCTGCGTGATCGAGGCGACCGCAATGTCGCTCGAGACTCCGTCCCCCGTGGAGGACCATCCCCGGACCCACGGGGCGATGATCGCCCGAGGGAGGCGCGTCTACCTGCGGACCCTGGTGCCCAGTGACCTGGAGTACCTTTCCGAGTGGGTCGAGGATCCGTTCCTCGAGCGGATGGTCGGGAGCGAGTTTCTGCATGCCTACAAACACGTCTACGACAAAGACCCCTCCTTTTACGAGGCGGTCCTCACGGATCCAACCCAGGTCGTCCTCGTCGTGATGGCGAACAAAGGCTGGACCAAACCGCTCGGCCTCGTGCGACTCTTCAACATCCACCTCCTCGAGGGGTGGGCTTTTCTCGAGACCATGATCACCGACCAGCGCGCCCTCCGCCTGGGCTTCGGTCTCGAGGCGGGCAAGCTAATTTCGTACTACGGCGTGGACGTGCTAGGCTTGAGGCGCATCGAGGCTAAGGTGTACGAATACAACCGCCTGAGCATTAACTCCCTGAAGCGCCACGGGTTCCGGCAGGAGGGCATCCTCAGGAAGGCTGGCTATCAAGATGGCCAGTGCTGCGACGTTCTAGTCTTCGGGATCCTCAGGGAGGAGATCGAAGAAGAGCGCAGCAAGGATCAGCTCTAGTTTCCCTTCGAGCCGACGAGGGGAATACGAGTGACTTTACACGAGCTACTCCCACTCATCGCGTTCCTGCTGAACATCTCGCTTGCCGGAATCTCACTGCTCCGGAACCCGGGGAGCCGGCTAAACCGAGTCTTCGCATACTTCGTCTCCGCGATGGCCCTCTGGAACCTCGGCGTCTTTATGCTCAGGCGGGCGCCGGACGAAGCGACCGCCTACTTCTGGGAAGTGATCATTCACACGGGGGTCATTGCGATCCCGGCCTTCTACTACCACTTCGTGCTGATCTTCCTCGACAGCACGACCCGCCATCGCCCATCCTTGCTCCTCGCCTACGTGCTGGCGATCTTCTTCAACGCCGTCAACATCGGCGGATACCTCGTTGGCTCCACCGCGTTCATCAAGGGCGTCAAGCGCGACTACTGGGGATGGGTCCCCGCGACTGGACTGCTCTACAACGTGAATTTCCTCTGCTTCCTCGCCTTCATGATCTGGGGCCTTTGCCACCTGATGAAGGCGCAGAAGAAGATCGAATCGAGCTTCCGCCGGAACCGAGGCCAGCTCATCCTCCTGGGGACTGCCCTGAGCGTAGCCGGCGGTGTCGTCGACATCATCCGGTTCGTGCTCACCGCATTCGTTCCCGCGGCCGAGCGCATCTATCCCGTCGGCATTCCCTTGAACATGGTGTTTGCCCTCATGCTCGGCATCTCGATTGTCCGCTACCGACTCTTCGACGTGGCGGTGGCGGTCAAGAAAACGCTCATCTACGCCGCGGTGTGCGCGGTCATCACGTCCTCCCTCGTCGTCCTGACACAAGTGGCCGAACAGGCCTTCGACCTAGAGCAAGCCAGCGCGCTCTGGATCGTACTCCCCCTAGGTTTCGTCATCACCCTGCTCATGAGCCCTTTCGGCCCGCGGCTGGGGGACCTCATCCAGCGGCTCATGTTCAGCAAGCGCCGGGGCTGCTACGAGACGCTCGTCGATTTGAGCAAGCGGATGAGTGGGATCCTGGACTTCGACAAGCTCGTGGACACGCTCGTCCAGGGGCTGATGCGCGGAATCCCGCTAACCCACTGCGTCCTGCTGATCCACGACCGACCGACGAACGCCTTCGTCGCCACCCGGCAGGAGATCATGACCGAGAGCGAAACCGGCGTCACCAGTATCAGAGCCGACAGCCCCATCGTCCAATGGCTCAAGCGCACAGGTGACGTGCTGGTGAAAGAAGAGGTAAAGCTCAACCCGACGATCGCCGACTACCTGGAAAGCGCCGAGGCCGAACTCGAGGAGATCCAGGGCTCCCTCATCGTGCCGTTGAAGATCGAGAACAACCTGATCGGCATCCTGCTCCTCGGGGAGAAGCTCTCGGGGGAGATCTTCGACAACCAGGAGCTCGAGGTCCTTTCCCTGCTGGCGAATCAAGCGGCGATCTCGCTGGGCAATGCGGCCCTGTACGATGAGCTCGGCGGGACGAACGCCCGCCTTCTGGAGGCCAACCAGCTGAAGTCGCAGTTTCTCGCCAGCATGTCGCACGAGCTGCGCACGCCGCTGAACTCGATCATCGGATTTTCGAAGGTGCTTCTCAACCGGCTGGACGGCGACCTGACCGAGCGCCAAGAGGCCTACCTCCGGTCGGTGCACTCGAGTGGCAGCCATCTCCTACGGCTGATCAACGGGATCCTGGACTTCACCCGCATCGAAGCCGGAAAGCTCGATGTCCACCCGGAGGACGTCGATCTCCATGACCTCGTGACCGAGTGTATCGACACCTCGGTGCCGCTTGCCCGCGGCAAGCCCCTGAAGATCGAAAAAGACGCGCCGCTCGACCTGCCGCTGATCCGCGCCGACCGCACCAAGGTGAAACAGGTGCTGCTGAACCTGCTCAGCAACGCCGTCAAGTTCACGACCAGTGGCCGGGTGGTGGTCCGGGTTCAGCCGGAGCTGGATGCCATGCACGTGAGCGTGGCCGATACGGGTATCGGCATTCGAGAGCACGACCTGCCGCGCCTCTTCGAGCCCTTCCACCGCCTCAACAACCCGCTCTCTCGCCAGACCGGCGGCACGGGTCTGGGACTGGCGATCAGCAAGAAGTTCATCGAGATGCACGGTGGACGCATGTGGGCCGAGAGCCGCGAGAACCAGGGCTCCGTTTTCCACTTCACGCTGCCGCTCGCGCGGCCGCAGAACTGAGGGGACCATCGGCACCATGGGCGGACGCACACTGCACCGCGACCGGAAAGGAACCAAGATCCTCTACATCGAGGACAACCCGGAGAACAGGATGCTGGCCCGGGCGATCCTCGAGGCCGAGGGCTACACCGTCGTCGATGCCGAGGATGGCCTGGCTGGTATCGAGGCAGCCGTCAGCGAGGTGCCCGCCCTCATCCTGCTCGACGTCAACCTTCCCGGCGTGGATGGATACGAGGTCGTCGCGATTCTCAAGTCGTTCCCGAGCCTGGCGACCACGCCCGTGATCGCCGTGACGGCCTACGCCATGGAAGGAGACCGACAGCGGACGCTCGTGGCCGGGTGCGATGGGTACATCCAGAAGCCGATCGACGTAGACACGTTCCCACATCAGATCGCCGAGTTTCTCGAGGGCCGCCGCGATCGCGTGGAGGAGCGCGAGGAAGGCATCTATCTGCGCGAGCTCAACCAGCGGCTCGTCTACCGGCTAGTGAGTCAGGTCGAGGAACTCAAGCGGATCAACGAGCACTTCGTCGGCAGGGCCCGCCAGCTGGAAGAACTCCACCGGGCCGTTCAGGATCTCACCTCAGAGCTCGGCGTCACGGCCCTCCTCGAGCGATTTCTCCCAAGCCTCGCCCGGGCGCTGGGGAGCGCCAGCCTCGCGGTCGAGCTCAGCGAGCCGGCCGGAGTCCGGGTCGCGGTCCAGGCGGACGGCAGCGGGCAGCCGCGGAGCGTGCTCGCGCGGTCCGGCCTGGAGTCGTCGGACGACTGGGTCGAGGTCGAGTGGCGGCTCCCCCTGGCGGTCCCGGGGCGCACCCTCGGGGTCATGATCGCGCGCCATGTCCTCCCCCCGGCGGCGAAGGCCGACGAGGAGCAGCTCCTGAAGATCGTGGCAAACCAGGTGGCGATCGCGGTGGAGAACGCCCGGCTCTACGAGGAGACGAAGCAGCGCCTCGGAGAGACCGAGACGCTCCTGACCGTCAGCCACGCGGTCAGCTCCACCCTCGAGCTGACGGAGACGATGCGACGAGTGGCGCGGGAGACCGCACGCGCGCTCGGCTGCAACATGGTAGGCGCCTACCTGGCGGATGCCGATCAGCTGAATCTTCGCGCGATCGCGGGTTACCACGTGCCGAAGCAGCTCCTCGAGACCCTCCGGGCATTCCCCATTCCGCTCAAAGGCCATCGCTTCCTGGAAGAGGCTTGGGGAGAGCGTCGGCCGAATTTTTCCAGCGACGCCGAAGCCGATCTCCGGATCGACCGCGAGACCTTCAAGCGCCTGCCGCACCGGTCCGTTCTGTTCGTCCCGATGATCGTCCGGGGAGAGCCGATCGGAGGCCTGTTCGTTGTCTGGTGGACGCAGCAGCACGACTTCACTTCCGAGGAACTTCGCCTCGTGGAAGGGATCAGCCGGCAGGCGGGCCTGGCGATCGAAAACGCACGCCTGTACGAGGGCGTGCAACGACAGATGGCCGAGTTGAAGCAGACTCAGGCGCAGCTGATTCAGTCCGCGAAGCTGGCGGCCATCGGTGAGTTGGCGGCAAACGTCGCCCACGAGATCAACAATCCGCTGACCAGTGTGCTGGGCTTCGCCTCATATCTCGCCGAGCAGATCCAGCCGGGCGCGCCCATGCGGGAAGAGCTCGACCTGATCCTGGAGGAGGCCACGCGCGCACGGGACATCGTGCACGACCTTCTGAACTTCAGTCGGCAGCGCGAGTTCGAGCCCGAGGTCACGGACATCAACGCGATCCTTGAACAGACCGTGGCTATGGTGCGCCGCCAGGGTCGCCTCGAAGAGATCACCGTCAACGAGCTCTACGGCGCCAACCTGCCCATGGCCGAGGTCGACGTCTCGCGGATGAAGCAGGTCTTCGTCAACATCATCAACAATGCGGTATATGCGATGAAGGACGGCGGCACGCTCACGCTGCGGACCGGGTTCTCCGACGGGATGGTGCACACCGAATTCACGGATACCGGCACCGGCATCGCGCCGGAGCACGTCGACAAGATCTTCGATCCGTTCTTCACGACGAAGCCTGCGGTCACTGGCACGGGGCTCGGCCTCTCGGTGAGCCTCGGGATCGTCCAGAGCCACGGCGGAACCATCGAGGTGAGGAGCCAGGTCGGTCAGGGCTCGACCTTCACGGTGAAGCTTCCGCCGAAGGCGAACGTGCAGCCCGTGGTCGCGGCCGGCGGAAGCCACTCCCTCCCGCCCGCCTAGTCCTGTTCCAGCCTGCCCCGTGGATGCGGGGCAAGAGGCGCAACTCGCCCAACGCAGCCCTGACGTCGGTTTCAGCCTGGCACGTCAGTAAATCCCTAATTCCTGCTCGACGACTCCTAGACCTCCCCTTTTACCCGACAGTTGCACGATCCGATCTGGCTCGTACATCCGAAATTGTTGGGAGAAATCCCGGTCTTCCGTCTCAAGAATGTTACTGACTCTGATAGAGTGTTCGCTCGGCACGATGATCCTCGGCCTCGAATTCCATCGCTTGTAAGCGAACTTCAGGCGTGCAATCGCTTTTTCGAATCCCGTCGATAGCTCCACCTCGAAGGCAAACGTTGGTACTCCGGACACCTCCCGCTTCCAGATCACATCTAAGCTCTTGTGCTCGCCCGAAAGATCAATCGGGTACTCGAAAGTTCCGCAGCGTGTTTGTCATGGACAAGCTGGAAGCCGACCTGCCGGTTGAGTCACAAATCTCCAATGGCAATCTTGCGGTTTTCCAGACCGACTCGGGAATGACTCTCAGGACTTGAATTCTGAACGGGAGAGGCCAGATCACCTCTCCCCGTTTCCTCTCTTCTGGCCAAATCAACGCCGCACGGTCGATGTACTTGTCTTTGACCGCGCCAACGCCGACGACGCCTTTCACCGGAGACGTGACGTAGATCCAGAGAATATCGCCAGCTTGGAGTACGTTGAACTCTGATTGAAATCTCGGTCTGAGTCCCCAGAGAGGGAGCGGTTGGGATAGCGACGGCTCCAGTTCGCGGAAACTCCGATTACCAGCCAGCTTCGCAGGTTGGTATTCACGGAAGCAGCAGGGGTCGACCTACGTTGTCATCGTCGCGGCGGAAGGCCGCACACGGTGAGACGCCGGCGTGCGTATGCAAGGCCTTCGGCCCTGGGCAGGACGACGGGATGCCAAGGTGTCGGGCCGGCTCTAGCACATCAGCCAGTCGCCGTATGTGCCCCGGATCGGCTTCCCCTCCGCGAAGCGCGAGAGGCGGAACGCGTGGACATCGTCCTGGGGCGTCTCGCCCTCGAGCACCAGCCTCGCGACCATGTCGCCCACGGCCGGTGAGAGTTTGAAGCCGTGGCCCGAGAAGCCCACCGCGAGGTAAAAGCCCGTCAGCGGGCTCTCATCCAGGATGGGATGCCCATCGGGCGTGACGTCGAAGCAGCCGGCGTAGCCCTTGGCCACCTCGCCCTGCTCCATGACGGGGAACCGGTGCGCGGCCCGCTCCATGGCGTCCACGGTCTCTTCGAACGTCACGCCCTCGTTGTAGCGGTCCGGGTCGGCGCGATCTTTCAGCTCGTTCGCGTCCAGCGATCCGACGAGCGTGAGCCCCCCTGTCTCGGGCCGGGTGTAGATGTTCTTGACGAAGTCGTACACGAGGGGGTGCGGGCTTGCGACGGCCGCGGGACGCGTGAAGAAGTTGATCTTGTGCCGGCAGACGGTGATGGGGATCTCCACGCCCACCATGCGCCCGATCCGGTCTCCCCACGTCCCCGCCGCGTTGACCAGCACGGGGGTTTGAATCTCCCCCTTGCTCGTCTGCACGGCCGTCACCCGCCCGCCGGCGGTGCCGATGCCCAACACCTCCGTCTGCTCCATGATCCGAGCCCCGCCCTCCCGCGCCGCACCCGCGAACCCCTGGGTCGTCCCCGCGGGGTCCGCATACCCCGACTCGGGCTCGTAGCAGCCCAGCACGAAGTCGTCCACTCGCACCCGCGGCTCGATCTCCCGCATCTCCTCGGGCGTCACGGTGCGGGTTTTGATGCCGACCGACTGCTGAAGCGCCACCGAGACCTCCATCTGCGTCCGCAGGCGGTCGTCCACGCCGAGGAGGTAGCCGACGCGCACGAACGACGCGGAACGGCCACCCGTCCGCTCCTCGAACGTCTCGAAGAAGCGGAGCGATTGGAGCACCATGCGACACGTCTCCGGCGTCGAGTAGTGCTGCCGGACGCACGCCGAGCTCTTCCCGGTCGCACCCGAGGCGAGGAAGTTCTTCTCCAGCACGACGACGTCGCGCACACCTCGCCGGACGAGGTGATAGGCAATGCTGCATCCCGTCACCCCACCGCCGATGATGACGACGTCCGCCGTTCGCCCCATGCCTCTCCCTCCGCTTCCACTGGTCGTGAGCCGTGCCGGGAGGCTCCCCGGCGAAGGCATTGTACCCCTGAAAAGTTCGGCGAGGCGCTGTCCCTCCGACGGCCCTCTGCGCCGGGGTCTTCCTGCTCCGCCCTCACCAGACGCTCTTGGGCCTTCGTCCCGCTCGCTCCAGAAGCGCACGGATCTCTGCGCGGGTCGGGAGGGCGTCGATCGCTCCCCGACGGGTGCACGCGAGGCCCCCGGCCGCGTTGGCCACGAGCAACGCGTCTTCGACGGGCGCACCACCGGCCAGGAGCGCGCCCAGGGCGCCGTTGAAGGCATCGCCCGCCCCCACGGTGTCGACCGGGGAGATGGTGAAGGCAGGGACATGGAGCGTCTCCGAGTGGCCCACGAGAACGGCCCCCTCCGCCCCCACGGTCACCACGGTTGCGCCGACCCCCGCCGCGACGAGGGCTCGCCCCGCGGCCTCGGCATCCGAGACACCCGAAACCCCGCGACCCGTGAGGAGCCCCGCCTCGGTCTCGTTCGGGGTGAGGTAGTCTACCAGCCCCATCAGATCGGTGGGAAGCGGGAGGACGCGGGCCGGCGCGGGGTTGAGGACGGTCGCCTTGCCGAGCCGGCGCGCCTCCCGAAGCGTCCACCGCACCGTCTCGATCGGGGTCTCCAGTTGCAGCAGCACGACGTCAGCCCACGCGAGCGCGCCGGCATGCGCAGCGACTAGCTCGGCAGTGAGGCAATGGTTGGCGCCCGGCGCGACGGCGATCTGGTTTCGTCCGTCCGGATCCACGGCGATGAGAGCCACGCCCGTCGCCGCATCGGCGGTCCGGAGCAGCCCCTCCGGCGGCAGGCCGGCCTCGACCAAGGTCGCCCGGAGGCGATCCCCGACCAGGTCGGTCCCAAGCAGGGTGACGAACCGGACTTCGGCACCCAGTCGGCGCGCGGCGACGGCCTGGTTCGCCCCCTTCCCCCCGGCCGACACGACCAGCTGCCCCCCGGAGACGGTCTCCCCGGGCCGCGGCAGCCGGGGGACCGCCACCGTGAAGTCGAGATTACTGCTCCCGACTACGCAGACGCGGAACACACGCGGTCCTCATAGAGCTTCAAGAATCGGGCGGCATCCGCCCGCAGCGCCACCCGGCAGTGCGCTTCCCCCTGCCGCCAGGTCGCGCGGGGACGCCGGTCCACGACCGTCATGCCCCGGGTCAGTGTGCCGGCCGTCTCGATCGCCACGGAAAGCATCGCAGTCTGGACCAGCGTCGGATCGAGCGCTACGCCCACCGCCAGCGGGTCATGCATGATGATGCCCGGCTCGCCCGATGCGGCACTCAGGGCAAGTCCTCGCTGGGCGACCCTGTACGCGAACCGTCCGACGGGGTCAAGCGCCTCCGCGAGCCGCTCGACCCTCGCCGGCGGCCAGACGACCTCGTGGGTCACGTCCAGCGGAACGAGCGTGAGCGGGAGGGCCGCGGCGAGGACGTGGGCCGCGGCTTCGGGGTCCACGAAGATGTTGAACTCCGCAGTGGCAGTCACGTTCCCGCCGACCGCCATCGAGCCACCCATTGCGACCACCGCCCGGATCCGTCGGAGCGCCTCCGCGTCGCGGTCGATCGCCAGCGCCAGGTTCGTGAGGGGACCCAGGGTGACGACCACCAACTCGCCCGACCAGCGTTGCGCGCAATCGACCAGCAGGTCGGCTGCATCCCCGGCGTATCGCCTGAGCGGCGCCTCGGGAAACTCAGGACGCCCGCGGGAGTCGGTGAGGCCGCCCAAGCCGCCGATTCCGTCCTCCCCATGTACGTGGGTCGCCGTCACGAGCGGCCGGGTCCGGGGCCCGGTCGCCCCCGGGGCAACCAAGGGGACCTGGGCGGGCTGGACCACGCCGAGTACCCGGGCCACATTTCGCGTGCCCACCTCGACGGGGACGTTGCCGGCGACGGTCGTTATCGCCTCCACCCGCCACTCGGGGAGCCGAAACGCGAGCAGTAGGGCGAGGACGTCGTCGATACCCGGGTCGGTGTCGATCAGGACGGGCGCGGCCACCACCGGATCACCCCTCCCCCGCCCACCTGTCTGCCGCCGGCGCGACATGCCGCGCTCCGGCCGCCCAGACCGCCTCAGGACCGTCGTCTCCTGCAACCCCGGCGGAGGGACGGACATGCCCGCCCACCGAGTCTGGTATCATGGGAGGGAATTTCACCCGAACCACGCCGGATCGAGAGGAGGAGCGCATGCGAATTCGCATCACGTACTGCATGGAGTGAGACTACCACCCCCAGGCCTCCAGTTTGCAGGCCGCCATCAAGAAGGAGTTCGGGCTGACCGCTGAGCTGAAGGAAGGCCACGGCGGTGTCTTCGACGTCACGATCGATGGCCAACTCGTCTACTCGAAGGACCAGACGTTCCGCTTCCCCACGAACGAGGAGATCTTCCCGAAGATCCGCGAGCACCAGCAGCGCTGACATCGCGGCGCGCCGAGCTTGCTGCCCGGCTAGGGCTGAGGGGTCACCGCGCGGCTTCCCACTCGCGCTCCAGCTCAGCCCGGAAGCGCGGGTCAGCCAGCGCGATCAGAGCCCGCGCGCGCTGCTCGACGCTCCGACCCCGGAGGTCCGCCCGTCCGAACTCGGTCACGACGCAGTCGGTGAGATGCCGGGGGGTCGTCACCTTGGCCCCGGCCGCGAGCCGGACCACGATCCGCGAGACCCTGCCACCACGCCCGGTTGACGGGAGCGCGATGACCGACCGTCCGCCCGGCGCCCAGTACGCGCCTTCCACGAAGTCGAACTGACCCCCGATCCCCGCGACCTGCCGGTCGCCGAGCGACTCCGCGTTCACCTGGCCCGTCAGGTCCACCTCGATCGCCGAGTTGATCGAGACGAACCGCTCGAGCCGTGCCACCACCTGGGGGTTGTGGATCAGCGAGGACGGCTCCATGTTCACCAGCGGGTTCTCGTGGACGAACCGGAAGAGCGGCTCCGTTCCCATGATCTCGCCGAGGTCCATCCGGCCCGGATTTCGCGTCTTCCGCGCGTTCGTGATGACTCCCCGCTTGAGCAGCGGGAGCATGGCGTCCACCAGCAGGGAATGCACGCCCAAGTCTCGCCGATCGCCGAGCACGCCGACGATCGCCTCAGGAACGGCGCCGATGCCGACCTGGAGGGTGGCTCCGTCCGGGATCAACTCTGACACGTGGCCCGCGATGCGGCGCTCGACGTCGCCCACCGGCGGCGCCGGATAGGCCACGAGGGGCCGGTCGACCTCCACCCATGCGGTAACCTGATCGAGCCGAAGAGTGCTGTCGCCGAGTGTCCGCGGCATCCGACGGTTCACCTCGGCGATGAGCAGGGAGGCGCTCCGCGCGAGGGGGAGGGGGTAACTCGTGGACACCCCCAGCGACAGACGTCCGTCCGCGTCGGGCGGTGCCGTCTGCACAAGCACGGCGTCTGCCGCCCAGGGACCGGTCGGCCCGAAGATCCACAGGGTGTCGAAATAGCGCGCGGGGATGAACTCCACCTGCCCTCGCTGAGCGGCTTCCCGAAGAGCCGGCATGATGTGGAACGTCACCCACTGGAAGGTGTTACGGTACTCCAGTGCGCAGAAGGGGTAGCCCCCGAGGAGCAGGCCCCCCATCAGCGTCAGGGGGCGTAGCCGGCCTGCTTGGCGAACGATCTCCTCGACGAGCGTGCAGGGCTCTGCACACCCCGGGGGCAGCAGGGCCCGCATCCCCGGCCGCAGGAGACCGATGGCCTCCTCGGGGGTAACCGGGCGCGCGATTCGCTGGATCAGGCGCTGCCGCTCATGAGCACGCGCCGGAGCCGGTCGAGCGTCATCACGCACGCCCGGACCCGCACCTGGGCGAGATCGCCGCCGAACCGATAGTCGTGCTGCGCCATGCGCCCCGGTGTCGCCACACCCACCCACGTCGGGTAGATCAGCCGGGCGCCCTCGCCTTCGGGCGGGCCCATTATCACGGTCGCGGCAAGATCGGCCTTCGCCCAGTTCCGCGCGGCCTCCGCTAGTTCTGCCGCGGTTCCGTCGGCGAGCCCCAAGCGCCGCGCCCCTGCCTCGCTCGCCGTCACGAGGCCATGGACACGCTCTGCACTTCCGGGAATCCCGGTCAGCCGCTCGGCGACGAGGCCCCCGGTCCCCGCCTCGAGAAGGCCGACCGTCCAATTGCGGGCGAGAAGGCCGCTCGCCACGACACCTTCCAGAGTCTCCGTGTCCACCCCGAAGATCAAGTCACCGAGCCGCGCCCGGATCTCTGCCTCGACCGGCGCGATCATGGCGCGCGCCGCGGCTTCATCGTCGGCCTTGGCCGCGATGCGGACATCCACCTGCCCAAGGTGAGCCATGGTCCCGACGGTAGGGTTGGCCCCGCTCACCATGTAATCCCCGATGATCTCGCCCACCCGACTCTCCCCCAGGCCGCAGACGCGGAGGATCCGGGAGACGATCGCCCCGCGGAGCCGGTATCGCTCCCGGAGGTACGGGATGACCCGGGTGAGGAGAAGATGTTCCATCTCCCGAGGGACCCCGGGCAAGCTGATCAACGCCCGGTCACCCTCCTGCACCATGAAGCAAGGAGCCGTGCCGACCGGATTGGGGAGTGGGAGGGCTCCCTCCGGGATGTAGGCTTGCTTTCGGTTCGACGGCGACAGGGTGAACCCCCGAGCCTGGAAGAAGGCCTCGATGTCGCGCATCAGTTCCGGAACGAACACGAGTCGCCGGCCTGTCGCCCGGGCTACTGCCTCCCGCGTCACGTCGTCGGCCGTCGGGCCCAGACCTCCTGTCGTAATCACGACATGGGCTCGGCCCAGGGCCGTGGTGACGGCATCGGCCACCCGGGCCAGATTGTCCCCGACGGTCGTCTTGTGGAAGAGGTCGAGGCCGATGGCCGCTAAGTGCCTCGCGATAAAGGCCGCGTTGGTATCGACGATCTGTCCCAGAAGAAGCTCGGACCCGATGCTGACGATCTCCCCGCGCATGGCTGGCCCGCCGAGCATGATAGCACAGCCCCTCCCGGCAGGAAGGGCTGCCCATAGGCCGGACTTTTGCATGAACCTGGGTTCGAGGGGTGACAGCAGATGTCAGTTTTGAGACGCAACCTCGTTTTTGCTTCGCGTGAAAGGCGCTTATGCCGCGGTAGGTGAGACGGAGTTATACCCGATCCGTTTCGGAGTCCGGGAAACTTTTTCGCCGTCATGCTCGTCTCATGGAAGGGCGGAACGCCCTGGCATGCAGCAGCAAGGGAAAGGTGACGATGAGTCGACATGCGGTAGCTGAGATCAATCCGGGGTCCAAGCCGGAAGATCTGGGCGAGGAGCTGGGGATCCTGCCAGGCGAGCTGGTGGCCGCGGACAAGGTCGCGGATGTCCTGGAAACCCTCGCCCTGCCCCCGGCGACTCCGGGCGAGGAAGCCTCCGGGGGGGACGAGCTTGAGGCGGCGGCCGAGGAGGAGGAACAGGAAGCCCTTGAGGAGAGCCTAAGTCCCGAGGATCCGGTTCGGCTCTATCTCCGCGAGATCGGCCGGATCGCCCTCCTGACCGCGAAGGAAGAGGTCGAACTCGGCCAGCAGATGGAGCGAGGCCAGGGACGGGTCCGCCGCGCGATCATGGCGGTCCCGCTGGTGCGTCGCGAGCTCGTGGCGCTCGCCGAGCGCCTCCGCAAGCGTGACGTCGCGTCGAATGCATTCCTTGAGGCGCCGGATGGTACCGAGCTCGCCGAGGCGGAGTGCAGGCGAGTGTTGGGGGTCTTCGCCCAGATCCGCCGGTTCGACCGAGAGCTGCAGGAGCTCGAGGCCGCCAGGGCTCGCGCCCGGAAGGCGGAGTCGCGGAGAGCGATCGAGGAGTGGATCGCCCAGAACCATCAGGCCCGGGTTCGCCTGCTGGGCGAGCTGCCCCTCAAGCCGATGGTGGTCGAGCGGTGGCTGGCCCGAGTCCGCGTCCTGTGTCAGCAGATGGCGGGGCTCATCCGGGAGATCGAAACTCCACTACCGGGAGCCACGGTGGCGAGCCGACGCCGCCTGCGCGAGCTCGAAGCCGAGGTCGGTCTTCCTTATCGGCGGCTCATGGCCGCGCTCCGCGACGTGGACGCGGGCGAGTTCGAGGTGCGCCAGGCCAAGAAGATGCTCATGGAGGCAAACCTCCGCCTGGTGGTCTCCATCGCGAAGCGCTACTTGAACCACGACATGCCGCTCCTCGATCTCATCCAGGAGGGGAACATCGGCCTGATGAAGGCCGTGGACCGGTTCAAGTACCGCCGGGGGTTCAAGTTCTCGACCTACGCGACCTGGTGGATCCGGCAGGCGATTACCCGCGCCATCGCGGACCACGCCCGGACGATCCGGATCCCGGTGCACATGATCGAGACGCTGAACCGGCTCTCGCGCGTGAACCGCGGTCTCTTCCAGGAGCTAGGACGCGAGCCGACTCCCGAGGAGATCGCGCGACGGAGCGGGCTGCCCCTGCGGAAGGTCCGGCTGATTCTCGAGTCGTCCAAGAAGCCGCTCTCGATCGAGACGCCGATCGGCGAGGACTCGGAGCTCGGGGATTTTCTCGAGGACAAGCGGACGCCGTCTCCCACCGACTCGCTGCTGATCCAGGATCTGACGGCGCAGGTGGAGCGCGCCCTGGCGACCTTGAGCCCGAAGGAAGCCGAGATCCTGCGGCTCCGCTTCGGCATCGGTGACGAGGGCGAGCACACCCTGGAAGAGGTCGGCCAGCGCTTTGCCGTCACGCGCGAACGCATCCGCCAGATCGAGGCGAAGGCGCTGCGGAAGCTGCGCTCGCCGCTTCGCGGCCGGGCGCTCAGGAGCTTCGTCGAGAACTAGCACGGGTGCACGCGGCGTCGTCCGGCACCTCGAGGTCCGCGACACCCGAGATCTCAGGTGTGGATGCGTGACCCCCCCAGCTCTTCCGGGTCCACGTCCTCGCCCACGACCGCCTTCACGAGAGGCGGCCCGCCGAGCGCCATGTGGCTGGTCTCCTTGACCAAGGGGACGAAGTCCGCCAGCCCGGGGATGTAGGCGGTGCCAGCGCCCCTGGCCCCATCATCGCCGCCACGAGCGGGACGACGCCCGAGAGGACGACCTCCTCGCGGAAGAGCAAGCCCGAGGGCGCGAACCAGCCGCCGCCGGCCGCCTCCTGGATCCGGGCTCCGGCGGAATCGATCAGCCAGACAAGCGGGACGCGTTTCGTCAACGCCGTGTCTCGCGCGCGAGCGCACCTCGCCTCGCCGGTACGGCCCATCGACCCGGCCATCACCGTGAAGTCGTAGGCGATGGTGCAGACCGGCCGGCCGTCGACGTGACCGAATCCCGTGATGACGCCATCTGCCGGGGTCTCGCGGCCAGCCATCGACGGGTGGTGGTCAGAATGATGGGTCGCGCGCGCCCCGATCTCGACGAAGCTACCCGCATCGAACAAGAGCCCGAGCCGCTCGCGGACCGTTAGTTTCCCGGCCTCGCGCCGCCGGGCGACCGCCGCCGCCCCGCCCATCTCGGCAACCCTGACGCGCCGCCGGTTCAGCTACTCGACGGGCTCCCGCATCCCCATCGTCAGCTCGGAGTCCCGGCAGCCGTCCGGTAGTAGACGATGAGGTCCGTGGCCGGAGGCCGGTGTCCCAACCGGGTGAGCATGGTTGCCACCTCGCTTCGGTGGTGGGTTCCGTGGTTCACCAGGTGCTGGATCATCTGCCACAGCGGCCCGCGATTGGGTTGGCCTTCCGTAGTCCGGTACTCGAGCACCCGGGAGAGGTCGGCGTCCGTCAGCGCGTCGACGAATCCGCGCACGTCGCGCTCAACGATTGCCCACCGACCGCGCAGGACGGCCACCGTCGGATAATCTTCCGCGCGCTCCATGAAGGCTGCCGAGACCCCGCGCCAGCGTCCGAGCCAGAGCAGCTCCGCCCCCATGATGTGCACGAGCATGCCCTGGAGGGATGGGAAGCTGAACTCGCGCCCTGCCTCTCGCACGAACGGTTCCGGGGAAAGCCCCTCCACCGCCTGCAGGAGGCGGTGGTTGGCCCAGTAGTTAAAATCAACGAGCGGCCGAAGCACCTCTCGCATGCTGGCCTCCCTGGCTCAGTCGAGGACCGCGACGACGTCCCCTTCTTGCACGGTCTGGCCCTCGGCGACCCGGATCGTGTGCACTACGCCGTCGCGTGGCGCCTCGACCGGAATCTCCATCTTCATCGACTCGAGGATGAGGAGCGGATCGCCGGCCGCAACCTTCGTGCCGGTCTGCGCGACGATCTGGAACACGACCCCGGTGATGTGCGCCCGCACTTCCACCGCCATCGCCTCAGAGCTCCCTTTCGAGAAACCGCGTGTGAACCGCCCCGGCGCGGAATGCGGTGCTGGCCAGAATCCGTCGATGCAGGGGCAGCGTCGTGCGAACCCCCTCGATGCGATATCCGTCGACGGCCGCCACCAGCCGCTCGATCGCCTGCCCGCGATCGACGCCGAAACCGATGACCTTCCCGAGGAGTGGGTCGTAGTGCACCGACACGACACTGCCCCCCTCGACGCCACACTCGTGGCGGATCCCGGGGCCGGTGGGGAGGTCGAGCGCCGTGATGGTACCGGGAGACGGAAGAAAGCCCCGCTCCGGGTCCTCGGCGTAGACGCGACACTCGATGGCGGCCCCGCGGACCGCGATATCGTGCTGCTGCCACCCCAGGCGCTCACCGGCTGCGATCCGGAGCTGCGCCTGGACGATGTCGAGCCCCATGACCTCCTCAGTCACGGGATGCTCCACTCGGAGCCGCGTGTTCATCTCGAGGAAGTAGACGGTGTCGCCCTCGACGAGAAACTCCACCGTCCCCGCGTTCCGGTACTCCGCCATCCGGGCCGCCCGCAGGCCGACTTCGTGAAGGCGTGCCCGGAGCACTGCCGGGAGACCGGGAGCGGGGCTCTCCTCGACCAGCTTCTGGTGACGCCGCTGAATCGAGCAGTCACGCTCGTAGAGATGCACGAGCTCCCGGCGAAGCTGCGGGAGGTGAACGACGCTGCCCGCACAGGAGGTCCCACCGGGCCGGCACGATTTCGAAGCTCACACGCCCTCCTCGACCGCCACACGGACCAACTGCGCCTCGTGAACCTGCCAGCGGCCGCCAGGGCTCAGAACCCACCGCGCTTGCACAATCAAGATGGTGGAACCCACGTACTTGGTCTTGAAGATGTGGTGAGCGCCGATGCGCGCATGCGCCACCAGCTCGAAGCCGCGGAACGCGCCGCCGAGGAGGCGGTCGAAGAGATCAGCCGGCTCGACCTCCGCGTCGGGAGCAAGGTCGGCGCGTACGCCGGGGTCCCCCGCCAGCACCCGGCGGGCGTGGGCCCGCGCAGCTGCCTCGACCTCGCTCACGGGCCCGCTCCGGCCACGCCTTCTCCGGTCACACCCGTCGCCCCGACCAGGAGCCGGGTGAGCTCCGCCTCCCAGGCGGCGACACGGGCACGGCGAGCGTCGGTATCCGCCAGCGCCGTCAGGACCCGCTGACCGTCGGCGACGTGCTGCCGCTCATCCGCGAGGCAGCGCTCGAGAATCCGTCGCGTCGGCGGCTCATAAATCGGGTTCGCCCGCGCGAGGTGGTCGGCGTAGGTCGCGACGAGATGCGGCTTCAGGACACGGTAGATGCCCGCCAGGCGCTCGAGTGTGTCGCTCCACGCTTCTCGGCTTTCCAGCGCATCCATGAACCGAACGAAGGCCTCGTTCGGTGGCTCGGACACGTGTGCCGGCGCGCGTAGCTCGGGCAGGCGCTTTCCCCAGAGGTCGGCGTGCTGGGCGCAGTCCCAGACCTGCCGTCCCATCAGCAGCTTGACCTGGAGCTCTGGCGTCAGCGCGATCCAGCCCGCGAGATTGCGCATCATCCGTTCCTCCGCGTATCGGTACTGGCGAACCCGCCGGGCGGCGGCCTCGACGCTGAGGTACCCGGCCAGCTCGCGGGTGGGATCCGCGGGTATCACACGGACTCCGGGAAAGGCGGACGCAGAAGAGACGCGGAAGCGGTTTGAGGTTCCGGTTGGAAACCGCGCATGCGGAGGACCCGGCTGAGTTAAGCTCGGGCCCGGGGCATCAGTACACGGGGCTACGTTGCGCCGCCTTGACCAGGCGCTGGATCTCTTCGTCCGTGAACCCGGCTAGGCGCCGGATCTCGGTCGCGATCGCAATCGGCACGTCGTCGGCCGCCCCCGCCTGCCGGACGCCTCCGAGGTTGAACCGCTCGTCGATCGACTCCTGAAACTCGATCGCCCGACGCCGGCGCTCGGGATCACCCTCGGTGAGCTTGTTGAGCCAGTAGGAGCCCATGCGGACGTGCGTGATCTCGTCCGCCAGGACATAATCCACAGCCTGCGCGATGGTCGGATCGGGCAGTCGCTTGGCGATCTCGATGAGTTGGGCGAAGACGTCGCACGCCAACCCCTCAAGGCCTCGGTTCACTCCCGCGACTCGCGCCGCCGCGTCCTCGGCACAGGCGCAACGCCAGAGAATCGTCGTTTCCGGGAACTCCCCGACATAGCCGCCCAAATGCTCGAGCAGACGGATATAGACCTCGACGTGACGCGACTCGTCCCAGACCTGCCGGGCCATGTCCATGGTGAACGCCCACGGGGCGTCCGGGAAGTCGTAGACGGTCCGCCCGGCGCCCTCCATGGCCTGGAGCTCACCCACCAAGATTCCGTGCACGCGTTCCCGGATCGACTCCCGGGAGGAGAGGTCGGGAAAGGGCGGCAAGCCCTGCGCCATGCGGAGCTCCGCGACACGTCGCGCTCGCATGCGAACGAAACGGTCCTCGCGGGCGAGCTTGTCGTAGGCGATCGGCCGCTCCACGGCGCGATTCTACCTCAGCCGCCGGAGCTGCCGCAACGGCGGGTCATCGGCGTGTGGGGAGCATGGGCCACCTCCAGTCATGTCGGTCCGGGCCGCACGAGGAGACTCGCGCGACGCACGGCGTTCGGGCCGAAGCGCGCCCGCAGCTCGTCCGCGAGTCGCCCCACCTGCTCGACGCGCACCGTCCGACCGAACAGGGACAACTGCCGGGGGGCCGTGTCGCGATTCAGTCCGGCGACGCTCAGGCCAATCAGCCGAATGGGCTGCGGCCGCGGAAGCCGCGTGAACGCGCTCCAGGCCCGACGGAAGATCTCGCCTCCGTCCGCGGTCGGCGCCGTCGAGGTCTCGCGGCGGGTCACCGTCCGGAAGTCCGCGAAGCGGAGCTTGAGCGTGACCGTGCGCCCGCAGAGACCGAGGCCGCGCAGCTCCGCGGCCACGCGATCCGCCTGCGCCAGGAGCGTGACACGGAGCCGCCTGGCGTCGTCCGTGTCCCGCTCGAACGTCTCCTCCGCACCCACCGACTTCGGCTCCTGCCACGGCACGACGGGACGGTCGTCACGGCCCTGGGCAAGCATCCAGAGGTGCGCACCGGTCGCCCCGAACCGGTCCACCAGGATCCGGCGAGGCACCCAGGCGAGCTGCCCGACCGTCCGCACCCCAAGGCCAGCCAGAGCGGCCTCCGCGGCTGGCCCGACCCCCCACAGACGGGGGATCGGCAAATCCCGCAGGAAGGCCGCCTCCTCCCCGGGGCGCACCTCGACGAGGCCGTCGGGCTTCCGGAGGCCCGAGGCGATCTTGGCGAGGAACTTGTTCGGCGCCACACCGGCGGACGCGGTGAGCCCTACCTCGGCCTTGATGCGGGCCTTGACGGTGCGGGCGATCGCGACGGCCGGACCGAACAGCCCCTGCGAGGCCGTGATATCGAGAAACGCCTCGTCCAGCGACAGCGGCTCTACGAGCGGGGTGAATTCACCGAGGACCCGCATGATCTGGGCCGACTCCCTGACGTACTTAGGCATGTCGACCGGCAGGTACACGCCCTGCGGGCAGAGCCGATACGCACGGTCGATTGGCATTGCCGAGTGGATCCCGTATCGGCGAGCCTCGTACGAGGCGGCTGCCACGACGCCGCGCCCGGCGGGGTCGGCCCCGACGATGACCGGCTTGCCGCGCAGCTCCGGGCGATCGCGCTGCTCCACGGCAGCGTAGAAGGCGTCCATGTCGACGTGAAGGATCGCGCGAGAGCCCATCCAGCAACCCTGCACCCGGGTCAGGGAGACCCTGGAGACATCGTCTGCCCACTCACCACTTCCCGGCGAGGCGAACCGCCGGGATGCCCGTGCCTTCTCTCAAGCCGACGCGGTGCGACGCGCCTGGAGCCGCTGCCACTTCTGGAGGGACTTGCGCGAGAACACCCACTGCTTGTCGACCTTCACGGCCGGGATCTGCCGTGCCTCGGCCATGCGCGCCAGCGTGGCCTCGTCGAGCGCCAGGTACGCCGAAGCCTCCTCCACCGTCATCGCGTCCTTGAACGTCACTCGTTCCCTCCCGTGCATGATCCGATGAAACGCCGAAGGGCTCCCACGACCCGAGAGCCCTTCGGCACGCGGCCCGCAAAAGCCCCGATCCCGCACTCCCTCAGGCTTCCCGGTCGGGAGCGGAGATCACGTCCCCGACTGCCCTCCGCAAGGCTTGCACTTCCGTCTCCAGCGCGTGAATCCGGTCCAGCATCTGCTCGATCGCCTTAGCGAGCGGATCCGGCAGGTCCGTGTGCTCGAGGTCGATCAGCTCCGCCACCCGCTTCCCGTCGCGGGAGATCACCTTGCCCGGCACCCCGACCACGACGGAGTTGGGCGGGACATCCTTCACGACGACCGATCCCGCGCCGACCCGGGTCCCCTCGCCCACCGTGATCGCACCCATCACCGCCGCGCCCGTGCCGACCACGACGTTGCGCCCCAGGGTCGGGTGCCGCTTTTCGCGCCTCAGACTCGTGCCGCCGAGACTCACGCCCTGGTACAGCGTGACGTTCTCCCCGACCTCCGCAGTCTCGCCGATGACGACCCCCATGCCGTGATCGATGAAGGCCCCCGGGCCCACCTTTGCCGCCGGGTGGATCTCGATGCCCGTCAGAAAGCGCGACATGTGGGAGATGAAGCGGGCGGTCACGAGCCACCCGGCATCCCAGAGCTGGTGGGCAAGGCGATGAAACGCCAGCGCGTGGACCCCAGGATAGCAGAGCAGCACCTCGAGCCTGCTCCGAGCCGCCGGATCCCGCTCCAGTGCGGCATCGATGTCACGCCGAATCGCCTCAAACACGGCTTGCCTCCCGTGATCGAGGGTGCCGATAGTGAGCGAGAGCCGCCCGCAGGGCCGCAATCACCAGCGTCGCCGCGTGCCGGCGGTCCTCTGGCAACCCGCCCAGGGCGCGCTCGACGTCCGCAGCCGAAAGTGCTCCCAGCTCCTCGACCGCGCGTCCCTGAACGAGTTCCGTAAGGAGGCTCGCGGCGGCGATGGACGGCCCGCACCCATAGGTCTGGAATCGTGCCTCCGCCACCTTCCCGTCCGGGATCCGCAGATAGAACCGGGCTAGGTCCCCACAGGAGGGATCCTCGCTCTCCCCGACCGCGTCGGCGTCGCGCATCATCCCCACATTTCGAGGCGCTCGGAAGTGGTCGAGAAGGATCTCGCTGTACATCAGACCACCACCGAGGGCGACAGCACCCGCAGGCGCTCGACGCACGCCGGCAGCACCTCCAGGATATAGTCGGCGTCGGCATCGCTCGTGCTCCGCCCGAGGGAGCACCGGAGTGCGCCCAGCGCCCACTCGGTCGGCACGCCCATCGCCGTCAGCACGTAGGACGGCTCGAGGCTCCCCGAAGTGCACGCGGAGCCCGCCGACGCCCCGATCCCCTTGAGGTCCAGCGCCAGGATCAACGACTCGGCCTCGATGCCGCGTAAGCTCATGTTCAGCGTCCCCGGGAGACGGCGGGTCGGATGCCCGTTGAGTCGGACGTCGGTCATCTTCGCGCGCACGCCTTCCCAGATCCGATCGCGCAGCGCGCGGACGCGCACCGCCTCCTCGGCCATGTCACGAGCCCGGAGGGCTACCGCCTCGGCGAACCCGACGATGGCCGGGACGTTTTCCGTGCCCGCTCGCCGGCGGCGCTCGTGGTCGCCCCCGTGCTGAATCGTGACCATCTTCGTGCCCTTGCGGACGTAGAGTCCCCCGACGCCCTTGGGGCCGTAGATCTTGTGGCCCGAGCAGGACAGGAGGCTGATCCCCAGAGTACGCACGTCGAAGGGGATCTTCCCGAAGGCCTGCACTCCGTCGACGTGGAACGGAATGCCGTGCTCCCGCGCGATTCGGCCGATCTCCTCGATCGGCATGATCGTCCCGATCTCGCTGTTCGCGTACATGATGGTGATCAGGATCGTGTCCGGCCGGATCGCGCGCCGGAGATGATCGGGATCCACCATGCCGAAGGCATCCACTGGGAGATAGGTTACCGCGAAGCCGGTGCGCTCAAGCGCCTGGCACGTTCGCAGAACTGCGTGATGCTCAACTTGGGAGGTGATGATGTGCCCCGTACGGTGGGCGTACGCCACGCCCTTGATCGCGAGGTTGTCCGATTCGGTACCACCAGACGTGAAGAGGAACTCCTCCTTGGCAACACCCAGGAATCGGGCGATCTCCTCGCGCGCCGCCTCGACGGCGTCCCGTGCCTCACGACCGAAGCCGTGAATGCTCGACGGGTTCCCGTACAGCTCGCCGAAATAGGGGAGCATCGCCGTGAGCACTTCGGGGTGGACGGGGGTCGACGCGTTGTGGTCCAGGTAGATGCGACGCATGGCTCTCCTCGCCTCAGCCACGAGGTCGGCGTACCGACGCACGCCGGTCGCGTTGACACAATCCAGACCGGGTGTTAGCGTTAACCTCAGACGCCACGGAGGACATCGGGTGAGCGAGACGACCAGCACGCCGGAACTGCACGGACGCAAGCTCGGGATTCTCCTCTCGACGAAGCCCGAGCACCCCAACCTCGAGACCTGCCTCGCGCTCAGCCGCGAAGCGCTCGCGCGGGGGGTCGACGTCTACCTCTACATGGTAGACGACGGCGTCGCGAACATTGACGACGACCGCATCCTCGAGCTGGGCCGCCGCGGCACCAAGCTCTTCGTCTGTGCCTACGGAACCCAGCGGCGACGTCTGCCCATCACGGAAAAGGCCACCTACTGCGGCCTCGTCGTCCTCACGGACCTGATTAACGGCTGCGACCGCTTCGTCGCGTTGAACTAGCGGCTTGCTGAAAGACACCGGTACGGTCTGCTTGTCCACTAGCCTCTGGCCGCAGCCCTTCCTGCGCCGGCTTTGCCGGCGCAACCCCTCGGAGGAGGTTTCGGAGGGGGGCGCCGCCCCCCTCCGATGATCTAGCCCGTGGCCGCCGAGCACGTCCTCGTCATCGTCTTCGTTGATCCCGAGCTGTCGCATCGCGCGAACGAAGCAATCCGGATCGCCCTCGGTATCATCGCGGGGGAAAACAACGTCACCATCGTCCTCCTCGGCCCAGCCGCCAAGATCCTCGGCGCTGAGGTCGAGGAGTACATCGACGGCGAGGACATCCTCAAGCATGTCGCGACCCTCAAGAAGCTCGGGCAGGCCTTCCACGTCGATCGGATCCCCACTGACAACGACTGGAACGCCGGCGGGCCGGCGGTCATCCCGATCGCGCGAGATGAGCTGGCAGGCCTGATCGCGCGAAGCGACCGCGTCCTGGTCTTCTAGCCTCCCGTGCCCCACATCCTCCACTTCATCAAGGATCCGTCGAACCGGACCGCGTTCGAGGTCGTCGCTCAGCAGGCGCGCGACCCGGCGATCACGCTCTCTGTAGTCCTCCTCCAGGAGGCGGCCCACCTGACGGGGCCGCTGCCGGGGAAGGTGTTCCGGCTGGACGAGGGCCGGGGGAACGGATCCAGCGTCTCGCCCTATCCCTCGATCACCCACAGCCGGCTCCTCGACCTCATCTTTGCCGCCGACACCGTCGTCACCTGGTAGTCTCTCGGAGGGGGGCGCCGTCCCCCTCCGACA
>CAZDYT010000001.1:0-38458 GCA_964509395.1 uncultured bacterium | reverse complement strand
GAACGTATTGGCCAAGAGAATCACGTCCTCGCCTCGCTCTCGGAGGGGGGGCAACTCGACCATAATGACCGAGAGGCGATAGTAGAGGTCCTCGCGGAAGTGTCCCTGCTGGAGCTGAACCTTCAGGTCCCGGTTCGTCGCAGCGATCACGCGAAGATCCAGGGGGATGGCCTCGCGTCCCCCAACTCGCTCGATGGTGCGCTCCTGGAGGAAGCGAAGGAGCTTGACTTGGAGCATCAGGCTCAGCTCGCCGATCTCATCCAGGAACAGCGTGCCGCGCTCCGCCAGCTCGAACCTGCCTTTGCGCTGGATGTGGGCCCCGGTGAACGCGCCCCTCTCGTGGCCGAAGAGCTCTGCCTCGAGGAGAGTTTCCGGAATAGCCCCACAGTTGATCGCCACGAACGAGGCGCCGTGGCGCCGGCTCCGCCGGTGGATCGCTCGAGCGACGAGCTCCTTCCCCGTTCCGCTTTCCCCCTGGACGAGGATCGTCGCGTCGGACTTGGCCACCCGCTGAACGATCCTGAAGATCTCGCGCATCGCGGGCGTGCTGCCGAGGATCTCCTCGAACCGGATCGCCTCTTCCTGATCGTGGATCCAACTCTCCGTCTCCTCCTCGAGTCCCTGGAGCCGGACGGCCCGCCGAAGCAGCACCTTGAACTCCGACAGGTCGATCGGCTTCAGGTAGTAGTCGAACGCTCCCAGCTGAACCGCTCGGAGGGCATTCTCGCGATCCTGGTTTCCGGTGACGACCACGACCTTCGCCGTGGGGGTGAGTCGGAGAATCTCGTCGAGCGCGTTGAGACCTTCCTCCGCCGTGTCGGAGCGGGGCGGCAGCCCAAGGTCCAGAGTCACGAGCTCCGGCTGGCTCTCCTGGATCGCCGCGATCGCCTGAGCCCTATCCTCGGCGAACGCGAGGGCATAATCCTCACGCAACGCGTACGTGAGCTGGGTGCGGATCGCTTCGTCGTCCTCCACGATCAAGAGCTTGGGCTTCCTCATTGCCATCTCCCCGTGCACGCTCTCGCCCTAGTGCGGCAGCCTTCGCAGCAGCTCCGGGTAAAACGCTTGAACGAACTCGACCTGCTCAGCGAAGACCGACTCCGGCCCCGTCCCCTCGGGAACCGGCGAGGCGATCCGCACCAGGGCCCCATCGTCTCGCCGGTTCACGAGGCGGTTGTACAGAAGGAGCGCGCGATTCCAGTGGTCACTCGCCACGGTACGCGCGCCGACCTGGTACCAGTAGAGGACGGCAAACTCGCGGCCCCGCCCTCGCATGACGACGAGATTGGCCGGGATCACGCGTCCGGAGATCCCGTCAAGCGGGACGGTAACCGAGCGCGCGGTCAGCTCGCTCCACCCCTGGCCCGGATAGAGCAGCTCCTGCGACGCCGGCCGCTGCCGAACTTGGCTCGGGTAGTAGCCCACCGTCACCCAAACCATCTGCGTCCCGTTGCGATAGGCGCGGACGAGCTGGGCGGGCGCCGCCCGATCCTGGGGAAGCATCTCCGGTTCCCCCTGGTCCACCGCCTGCCAGTCCCGGAGGACGCCTGGGATGGTCTCCAGCGGTGCGACCAGCGGAACCTGCCGGATTTCCCGTGGCACAGCAAAGAGCCCCCCGGCCAGCCCCAGAAGGGCCAAGGCTGCCGCACTGAACCACGAGAGACGTGTCATCGGGACCACCGTCGTGCGAGCCCCATCAGGGCGCCGTCCAGGATCAGGAGCAACAGGAACGTCAGCAGGAAGTTCACGGTGCCGTTGAACATGTGATACGCGGTCTTCAGGGTCCACGGCCCGATGTAGTAGACGCCCGCGCCGGTCGTGGTGAGGCGAATGATGTTCGATGCGATCGCGAACGGCAGGGCCGCAGCGATCAGCGCCACGCGAGCCGCGACCGGCCGTCGCCCGAGCGACGCGTAGGCGACGCCGAGAGCGAGGAGTGCCGCGATGGCCGGGATACTGCTGCAAACGTCGGCCACCTCCAGCGTTATGTTCGGGAGGTGGAGGAACACGCCCTCGCGGTAGACCGGCACGCCCAGCCATCCTAGAGCCTCCGCGGAGGCCGCCGCGTCCAAAATCCGCGACCGGTAGGTAATCAGCTTCACGGTTACCCAGGGGAGCGGGATCATGAAGGCGAGGTATCCAATTCCGATCCAGGTCTCCCGGATGACCTTCGGGCCCGCCAGAAACAGCGTCAACCCGAGCAGCGTTACGGGAAACGAGACCCGCGCCAGAAAAAGCTCGCCACCCTGGACCCCGACGACAAGCGCCCCAAGCCCCGCAACCACCACGGGCAGCCCCCAGAGCGACGGCTCCAGCAGGATGGTCTGAAGGCGGTCCCGGCGTGCCCAGAGCAAGTAGGCGGCGATGAGCGGGATCGCGAAGCCGTGCGAGAGGTTCGGGAATTCGGCCCACTCGCGGACGATCGCGGGGAAGAGGGGACCGTAGAGGCCGACGGCCGCCAGGCCGGGAAGCCCGAGCGACAACCAGATCAACCGAGTCGACGGAGCGCACACAGTCATGAGCTTCACGCGCTCGCCACCCCCTTTCGCGAGTGCTTGACAGGGAGCCGAACCCAAAAGGTCGTTCCCTCACCGAGCTTGCTCGCCACCTCCATCGTCCCGCCGTGCGCCTCGACGATCAGCTTTGACTGGTAGAGGCCGATTCCCCAGCCGCCCTTCTTGGTCGAGCGGAACGGCACGAAGAGCGAGTTTCGGAGAAACTCCTCCGGGATGCCGGAGCCCGTGTCTGCGACCGAGACGACCGTCCACCCTTGGTCCTCGTAAGTGCGCACCGTCACGATGCCCTCCCCGTTGAGCGCCTCCCCTGCGTTGGTGACCAGGTTCTGGATCACCCGCAGGAGCGCATCACGGTCGCCACGGACCGCGTCCACCGGGGCGAGGTCGGTGACGAGACTCACCTTCGGGTTCTTCGCCAACGGGTCGGTCGCCGCATGGACAAGCGCCACGAGGTCGACCACCTCTAGCTGCCGCTGTGCCGAGTCGGGGACCGGGGTCGCGCTCAGGCGGCTCAGCAGGGCCTTCATCCGGTCGACCGTCCGAGACAGGGTGCGAACCGCGTCACGCTGGAACTCGGGGTCGTCGAAGTGAGCGAGGGCGTTCTGACTCAGCATGGACAGCGCCGAGATCGAATTCTTCAGATCGTGTACCACGAACGTCGTTAGACGGTTGAACGCTTCGAACTCCCGAGATTGGACCAGGCGCTCGGAGAGCTGCGCCGTTACGAGAGCCCCGGCAGCCTGCTCCCCCACGGTCGCGAGGAACTCGAAGTCCTCGGGAACGTAAGTCGCGCCTGTTCGCTCCGGCCCGAGCAGCATGACGCCGGTCAACCGCCCCTGCCAGGGAAGCGGCACCGCGACCACCGCGTCAGGAAGAGTTTCCGCCAGCGCGCGTCCGCCGAGACGCTCAAGCGTCCCGCCACCGTTCCCCAACCGCACCGGTGTCTGCTCTGCCCTGACTCGCGCAAGGAGGGGGGACTCAGCCGCGAGCCTCGCCGGCAGCCCACGGGTCCCTGCCGCCGCTACGAGGTGGTACCGCCCGTCTCGCTCGTCGGCCAGATAGAGGGCGCTGGACGTCGCCCCGACCGCCTCACAGGCTGCGTTCACCAGCTCTGGCGCAAGCGCCTCCAAGGTGAGCCGCGACCCAAGACGTTTCGTGAAGCGCGACCACTGTTCCTGATAGTCGTACTTGCTCCGGTAGAAGTGGAGCCCGACGAAGCGCTTCACTCGCCGGCGGACCTCGCCAGAAAGCAGGATCGCCGCCAGGCCCAGGGCCGAGACGAAGACGACGAGCGAGCCCCAGAAGAGCTCCTGCCGGATGCCCAGCGTGTTGAGGAGCCAGCCGAGCGCGCCTATGACGAGGAGATAGCACCCGAGGACACCGACGACCATGGACCGATACACCAGCTGACGCGACACAGTCAGATCGGCTATCGCGAGTCGACCCCGGGCGAGCGAAGCGCCCACGAGCAAGTTGCCTACAAAAAGCGTCACCGCACCCGTGGTCAAGTAGTCGACCATCACGACCTTGAAAAGCAGCTCGTGGCTTAACAGGTAGAACCGGACGAGGAAGATCCCGCCCAGCCCGAGCAGGAGGTATTTCAGACGCCACCGGGTCGTCCCCCTCGACCGCCTGAGGCACCCCTCCAGAGCGGCGAGTATCCCGACCGTGGCTAAAAGCCGCACGACGCTGGCCGCATGTCCGATCACACTCAGGCGCGCTGCCAGGAACCTCCCCGGAGCATCGAATAGCTCAAAGCTCGGCCACAGGAGGACAGCCACTCCGCCGGCCAGGCCGAGGGCGCACAGAGCGCCGAGCGCCAGGCGCCAACCGAAACCGATCCGTTCCGCACCCGGATGGCACAGAGCGGCTACAAATACGGTCCAGGGCACCGTCAGCAAGAGCCCCGCGACCGCGCTGATTCTGAGCCACAGCAAGTGATCAGCGGGCGTCTCCGTGACCGTTGCCAGCATGAACCCAGCGATTTGCTCGACGGCGAACCCGACCATTCCGGCCGCAAAACTCCAGTGAACGGACCTCGGACCCCGCTGCGCGAGAACCGCGGCTGCGAGGGCGAGGGCGCTGGTGGCCGCTAGAAGGAAGACGACTCCCTGGAGAACGATCATGGGAGCGCCTTCCTGAGCTCAAGGAGCCTAAAGTAGAAGGGATGCACACGGTTCCAGAGAGGCGATAGCACGCGGTCCTGGAACCATACCAGCGCCGGTGCCACGACAACCTCGAGGTTGTAGAACGTCTCCAGGTCCCCTCCCCACCGCCTCTTGAATGCGTACACCCCATAGCGCGGATCCCGCGGATCCTCCGTGGGTGTGCAACCTCCGAAGTCGAAGCGGCTCAGTCCGAGGCGCTTGGCCCCCCGAATCGCGTGCCAGAGCACGGCAGTCGGCGCTTGAAGAGCCGTGTACGCTCGGTCACGGGTCGAGGCCCCCGCGAAATACAGCATCCTTTCCTTCGAGCATAGAAAGATGGCTCCCGCCACGGGGGTAGCATCGATACAAGCCAGGTAAAACTTTGCCGCCCCCGTTCCCGTCATGCGCTTGAACAACTCCGTGAAGAAGCTGGTCGGGAAATCCGTATACGCGCTCACGCTTCGGACTCTAGCGGAGGTCCCCCTCGCCAACGCGCAGTACGCCTCGAGGTCCGCGCTCGTGGTGATCTCCCGAACCTCCACGCCGGCCCTCTCGGCTTTTCGCACTGAGGTGCGCACACTGGGTCCTTGGTTCCTCAGCAGCATCTCCTCGCTCTGCGCCAGATCCAGAACGAATGTATGACGTTGGATGACCGTAGTTCGCGCACCGTGCGAAGCGTTCGTCGTTTCGGACTTGCCGAGCCCCCACATCGAATCCCCCACTCTCACGTAGGACACACCGAGCTGCGCCATGGCCTCCACTGCCCGTGTGACAAAGCCCCCGTCCACACCAGCAGCGAACAGATTGGCCCGCGCGATCACACGTCGAACTCCGCGGGTCCATCCCCTTACCAGCGCCAGGGCGCGCTGATCGCCCTCGAAGAGATAGAGGGGGTGGTATCCCATAGTCGTCATGGCGGCCGCAAAACCGGTGAGTTGGCATGGTGCGGCGACCATCCGGTCCCACTGTGGCGGCGGAGAGCTAGAGACATTCATGACGCCTGTCCATTAGCCACGCCTGCCCGCGCCATCCGTTTGAGAAGCCGACGGACCTCCTGTTCCTTGCGAAACGGAAGGGCCCGGTAACAGCGGCCCTCACCCAAGCGCTGGGGGCAAGGAACGGCCGCCCCGTTCTCGATCGCCTTGATGGTGTCGACCATCATTCGCGCGCAGAGCTCCGCGGTCCGCAGCTCGATGGTCTCGAGGGTATCTCCCGGGACGACCCGCAGCTCCTCACGAAGGAGAATCGGCCCCGTGTCAACACCAGGATCCACATAATGGACCGTGACACCGAGCCTTCCCCCCTCAAGGAGCGACCACAGGTTGGCGTGAACGCCGCGATAGTCCGGAAGCCACCCTGTATGGGCGTTGAGACATCCGAGTCGTGCTTGTTTGAGGATATGCGGCTTGATGATGCACGTGCCGGCCAGCAATATGAAGTCGGCCGAAAGCTCTTCCAGAAGCTGCTCACACTGCTGGTCGTTATGGGAACCGACTTCGTAAACCGGCATGCCGAGAAGAGATCCAATGTCTCGGACGCTGGATGGCACATCGTCTCGATAGACCCGCTTCACTTCCCGTCGGAAGCGTCTATCCGACAGCACCGTGTGCCAGATTTTGCGTGCCGTATCTGCCGGACCGTTGAGCTTTAGGAACTTCCACAGCCTTCTCAGCCTCTCGCCTAACCCCTTCGGCTCGAGGATCACGCCCGACACGGCAAGACCTTGCCGCGAGCACTCTCGAAGTGTGAGCACCCCCTGCCAGTTCGACGGTCGAGTGAGGAGTACGACTCGGCTCATCGCGCCACTCTTTCCAGCATCGCGCCCAAGTACGCGTCGGCCACCGCAGAGATTACATATCGATGCTTCCCGGATACCGGCCGATCGATGCAGCTTGTGCTCACGACATCGACGAGAACGCCGGGGCCCATCAGACCCTGCATCGCTGCCCTGATCGCGCCCAACTGGCCCTCCCCGAACGTAACGCACGGGACGACGTGGACGATGACGCGGTTCAGTGATTCCTGCAGAATCTGAAACTCCTGGACTCCAGGAATCTCGCGGAGAATGTAAATCGCTGCCAGCGCGTGAAGCACCCGACCATCAGGAGTCACAAGGAAGTCAGTGCTTCGACCCTGGATACCAGCGAGGACTGGTAGCGTTCGGCCACAGCGGCATCCGGCACGGCCAAGAACCCCGATGTCCTGCGTGCGGTAGCGAATGATCGGCATCGCAGGGGTGTCGAAATTGGTAATCACGAGTTCACCGGCCTCGCCGCTCGGACCGAGCACCTCGGCGTGAATACCCTCCGCGTTCACGTGGAGGCCTCCCGCTGGGCACTCGTTGGCGATCAAGCCCGCATCGCGTGACCCATATTCCTCGGCTACCACGCACCCGAGCCCCTCTCGGATCAGAGCTCGCTGATAACCGAACAGCGGCTCTGCGGTCGAGAACACCGCCCGGAGGGACCGCGCGGCCCGGGTGAGCCCTCGGCGACTCAGATACTGACTGAGCAGTGTGATCGCACTGGCGTAGCCGTATATTTTCGCAGGTCGGAAGCGGTCAAGCAGCCGAGCATACGCGCCCAAAGCCCGCTCGCCCAAGTCGAAGGCGGACAGGGTTCGATAGTTCAACAGCCGATCACGCAGCACGCGGAGGGCTCCCTGGCGACTCAAGTCTCGCACAGAGCCCCACAGCGCGATCTCGCGCACGCCGATCTCTAACCCGAACCAGCGGTGAGCCCGAAGGCGCGAGGCGTCCGAGAACGCCATGCGTTCCATGTCGATGAAGACCGTTACCGGGCTTCCAGTGGAGCCGCCCGTGCTGAATGGTCGCGCACCACGAACCGGCACGCGAGGCCTGAGCTCTCCTTGGTGGGCACGTACCATCTCCCGGGTCAGATAGGGCACGCGGCGAAGGTCGGAGAAGGATTGCACGCGACGAGGCGGAACTTCGTGCTCGTCAAAAACACGCCGGTAATAGGGAACATAGGCGTACGCATACTCGAGCAGTCGCCTGAGCCTTTCGAACCGGTACTCCTCCAGCGCAGCAGGCGCCAACCACTGCGTCCGATCGAGGTCGAACAGCCGGGCCAGCGTCCGCTTGCCGAGTAGCCACTCATGCGCCGGGAACAGGATCTTCTTCACCAGCAGCGGATGCATGTCACGTCACCGGCGAGGACGGCCTCCTCCATCAGGAGGGCGTCCATGAAGAACTTTGCGGCCCAGTTTGGGTAGCTTCCGAACGCGTACCGCCCCCAGATCGGATGCGAGCCCTTCACGGCTCCCCTGATGTTCAGGTTCTCGGTGCGGCAGTCCTGCAGCCTCTTGAGAAAACCGGTGGCGCGCCGGCCACCATCAAGGAACGCCGGAACTCGCAAGATGTCATAGAGGCGAAACCACTGGGCCGCGATCTGGGCGTTCCCCGTCAAGCAGGAGTACCGAGCCGTGGGTTTCCATCCAGGTCCGAACCGGCCGGGTATGAAACCCTCCGCTGTGAGATGCGCGAGGACCGCCCGGCAGGCACGCGACGCCGCGGAGACGTGATCCAACCGGTCGAGCCGGAGTCCGCCCTCAAGAAGTCCTTGAGTGGTGTAGGCAATCGTGTGCAGAAAGGCATCCTCTCCAGCGTAGAACCCACAGTGGCGGAACCAGCCGTCGGGCTCCTGCTGCGACAGCGCCCAGTCCAGGTTCCGTCTACCCGCGAAGACGAATCTGTCGTCGCCCGACACGAGTCCGACCTCGACCAACGCCCAGGCGGTGCGCGTGTTATAGGCGTGCAGTGTGTCCCGGTACTCGTGACGCCGCCACGCCCCATCATCGTCCTGGACGCGCACCAGCCAGTTGGCCGCGCGGACGGCCCCCTCCAGGTACCGCCGGTCTTTCGACGCCTCGTGCGCCGCGAGGAGTCCGAAGATGACCTGTCCGGTATTGAACACGACCGGCGGGTGTGGCCGATCGACGAAATGACCGGGGAACCCGCCACCCGGGTGCTGCACGGTGAGTTCCCATTCGGCCATGGCGAGGCTCCGCCTTGCGTATTCCCGGTCGCCCGAGTAGTCCGCGTAGGTCAGCAGGGTCGGAATGATGTAACCGGTGGTTTCTGGGTAGGAAGCGATCCAGCCATCCTCAAATGAGTACCCGCCCGAAACACCGTCGTCGGGGGTTGCGGCCTGCGCCCGGAGGATCCATCGAGCGACCTCTTCGAGATGGCTGCGCGTGGAGAGGGCGGGGCCATGCCATCCGAGGGCGTCACGAAGCAGCGCACGGCGCGCCTCGGTCCGGAAGAGCCTGTTCGTCAAGAGACGCGCAATCATGCGTTGTTTCGGGGTGAGTAGTCGATGGCCTGCCCCACGCGAACCTCGCTCGGGGCTACGGGCACGAGACGCCGGAACTCCTCGAGCACAGTCTCTGCAGCGCGCTCCCAGCTCAAGCCCCGGGCGTAGGCGACCGTGGCGTCACGGTCCCACTGCCGGCCCAGTGCCTCCTCGATGGCCGAGGCCAGCCCGCGCGCGTCGCCGAATCGGACGAGGAGCCCGTCACGCCCGTCGCGCACGATCTCGGCATTCCCGCCTGCGTCTGTCGTCACCACAGGAACTCCGCTGGCCATGGCCTCGAGCAGAACATTCGCCCACCCTTCCGAGCGCGTCGCCAGGCAGAAGAGATCAGCTGCCGCATACCACCGGGGGAGCTCGTCATGAGGGCGCGGGCCGGCGATGAAAACATGCTCCACGAGACCGCGGGCCGCAATCATCCGTTCGAGATTCCTTCGGTAGCTGTCCCCCGGGCGCTCTGCACCAACGATGACGTAGAGTAGGTTGGGGTGGCGAGTGACAAGACCCGCAAGCGCGTCTACGACAAGGTGGTGTCCCTTGCCATCGTAGATCCCGCCGACGGCGAGGAGGATCGTTCGGTCGACCGCAAGCCCGCACGCCGCTCGAGCCGCGGCACGGTCCGAGGGATGAAATTGCTTGGTGTCCACGCCATTGGGAATCACGCGAATCTCGTGTGCTGGGATCTCCAGCTGCATCGCGACGTGTTTGAGTGACTGGCTGACCGCCACAATGCCGCTGGCCCGCCGAAGTGCCCAGCCGATCTGGGGACGATGAAGGGGGTAGCCTGAGAGCCGGACGATGCTCCCGCGCACCGTTATGAGGACCGGGATGCGAAGCACCTTGCCCAACATGACGGCGGCCGCCCCATCCGGATACACGAAGTGGGCGTCGATCAGATCGAACGGAAACTCCCGGCGGAGGCGAACCACGAAGGCAAGGAGTGAGCCTGCGTAGAGCAGCGCGTCGAGCCACTTGAGATACCGGGGAACGCAGAAGAACCGGGGATGATACACAGAGAGGCCCTGCTGCATCTCGAACGCCGGAACCCCTGTCACGTGAGGGCCGCGGATCAGGCCGTTGAGCGGGAACCAGGGTATCGGCGCCACCACCCTGAGCTCGCAGTGGCGGGCCACCAGCCGCGCGCGCTGCCGGATGAACACCCCCAGAGCCGGCTGTCTCGGATTCGGAAAGACCGAGCTCAGTACGAGGACTCGCACGGTCACCTCATGCAAGTTCTGAGTAGATTCGCAAGTACATCGGGACCACTCGGTCCCAACTGCGTTCTCCCAGCACGTAACTGCGGGCAGTCTCGCCGAGCGCCTTCCGAAGAAGCGGATCGGCGCCGACGCGCGTCGCCTGGGCGACGAAGGCCCGCTGACTCTCCGCGGGGAAGAGCAGACCGGTAGCCTCGTGCCGGATCAACTCCCGGTGCCCTCCCACGTCGCTGGCCAACACCGGCCTCCCCATGGCCATCGCCTCCAGCGGCTTGAGAGGTGTCACCAACTCGGTCAGGCGGATCCGTCGGCGCGGGCACACGAAGACGTCCATCACCGAAAGGAACTCGCTGACCCGCTGGTGGGGCACCTGCCCAACGAAAACCACGGTATCGCCCAGACACGCCGCCGCGGTCCGGAGCGCGGCATCTTCTTCCCCTCCCCCGACCAGCAGCACCCTGGCGCCGACGAGAGCCTCGCGGATCGCCGGGATCGAGTCGATCAAGAAGCGGAGTCCCTCGTAGCGGTAGAAGGACCCGATGAAGCCGAAGACTGGACCTCCGTTCAGCCCGATCCTCTTGGCCAGGCTCTCGCTCCGGGAACGTGGCCGAAACACGTCCACGTCGACTCCGTTGGGAACGACGGCGACGCGCGCCGCGTCCACGCCCCGCCGCACGATCTCCTTGCGCATTCCCTCGCAGATCGTGACGACCCGGTCGGCCTTGCGGAAGAGCCAGGTCTCCACGAGCCGGATGAGGCGGTAGCGAAGCGATCCCTGGCGAACCGTTCCATGGTCGACGGCGGCGTCTTCCCAAAACGCCCGGGCCTCGTAGATGACCGGAAGTCCGAGGCGGCGGCCCGCCCAGAGCGCCGGGAGACCGTTGAGCAGCGGCGAGTGCGCATGGAGGAACGAGGCGCGCTCGCTACGGGCGACCGCCGCGATGCGCATCGCCATGCGTCCCATCTGTCGGACCTCGCGGAGCCACGATAGCCGCCCTCCGACAGGGCCAGTCCGGTAATGGCGGACGCCCTCCAGCGTGTCGGCACCATCCCGCTCACTCCCCTGTCGGGGGGAGGTAAGGACGACCGGCCGCAGTCCGACCTGTTGCTGGAACCTGACCAGGTTCCGGCTGCGGAAGCTGTAGCCGCTGGCGAGCGGGACCGAGTGATCCAGGATATGCAGAATCGTCATGACGACTTCCGCCCCACGTACCAGAACGCGTGGGCCATCACGAGCGAGCCGCCGGGAACCATCTCGATGAGCCGGATCAGCCCCCGACTGTCCAGGATCCGCCCTAGCCGCGGGAAGCGGCGCGGCAGAAGGTAGACGCCAACACGCCGCAGGTGACGGATCTTCCGTTGCTCAAGCGCCCGGCAAACTTCAAACGGCGAGTCATGCCGGACCCGTGAGCGCCGGCCTCCGGCGATCTCCGAGAGTCGCCGGGCGAGCGCCGGAATTTCCAGTGCGTTGAGCGCCTCCACCACGAGGAGCCCCTCCGGGCGCAGGACTCGGATCATCTCGTCCAGCAACGGCCCGGGTCGGCTTACCGCCTGGAGCACCCCGATGCAGACGACCAGATCGAAGCACTCGGGCGTAAACGGCAGTTCGTGACCATCCGCCGCCAGGTATCGGCCTTTTCGGCCCGGATCGGCTTCAACGGCGCGGCCGAGGCTCGGGAGCGCATAATCGATGCCGACCACAGAATGGCCCAGTTCTGCCAGGCGACGCACGTAGGTGCCGGCCCCGCATCCTAGCTCCAGGACGCGGGAGCCCACTGGGAGCGCGAGATGGCCAATCAACTGCTCGAACAGGCTGAAACGGCGCGCGAGCCCCGCGGGGGACCAGCCCGAGACAAAATGCTCCTCCGCGTAGCTGCGGCCAAAGCGTTCGAAACGGGCGCGCCACTCTGCCTCGAAGATCGTCATGACCTCGGGGCTCCTTGCCCGGGCGCCTCATCCACGAACGAGCGGTGCCACAATTCGAGGACGATGAGCGCCCAGATTCGGGCCGAGTGATCCCGCACTCTGGTCTGATGATCCTGCCAGAGCCGGCGCACTCCCTCGGGCCGCACATATCCGCGCGCGAGCGATCGCGGAGAGAGGAGCAGATCCGCCGCCATCTCTCGCAACTCGCCGCGGAGCCAGCTCGCCAGCGGGATCTCGAACCCCTGCTTCGGCCGGTGGATCACAGACCGCGGCACGCGCCCTTCCAGATGACGCTTCAGAAGGTACTTCGAAGTGCGCCCTCGGTACTTCAGATCGGGCGGCACAGTGGCGGCAAACTCGATGACCTTGTGGTCGAGGAGCGGGGCACGGACCTCGAGCGAGTTCGCCATGCTCATCCGGTCGACCTTCACGAGGATGTCGTTGGCCAGCCAAGTCTTCAGGTCAACGTAGAGGAGTTGACTCAGCGAGTCGAGCCCGCGGACCCTCTCGAAGTGGCGGGCGAAGGCCGTGAAGGGATCGTGGTCGGCGAGCTCACTTCTGAAATCGGCGGAGAGCAGCCGGGCCTTCTCGTCGTCCCGGAAGAGCGAGAGATCCGAGAAGTACGCGCGCTCCGGTGTCGTGCCGAGATTCTGAAGGAAGTAGCGGGCCCGGAGGGGACGCGGCAGCCAGTCCGCCTTTGGGTAGACCGCCCCGAGCGGAGCCATGACGCCTGTCCGAACGGAGGTCGGTAGCCATCGACGGAGGCGCGCCTCCCAGCGGTGAAAGCCATAGCGACGCTGATACCCCGCGAAGACCTCATCGCCACCGTCACCCGAGAGGGCCACGGTGACCTGCTCGCGCGCCGCTCGAGACACATAGTACGTGGGAAGGGCCGACGAATCTGCGAAGGGTTCGTCCAGATGCCAGACGAGCCGCGGGAGCACGTCGACTGCCCGCGGCTCCACGAGGACCTCGTGGTGCTCGGCGCCCACGGCGGTGGCTACCGCTCGCGCATGGCCGAGCTCGCTGAAAGCCCGCTCGGAGAAGCCGACGCTGGTCGTCACCACCGGCCAGTTCGACAGACGCGCCATCATGTCCACCACGGCACTCGAGTCCACGCCGCCGCTCAGGAACGCGCCCAGGGGAACGTCGCTGACGAGCCGCACGCGAACGGCGTCGGCGAAGACCTCGGCGAACGCCTCTACAGTTTCGACTTCACTGCGACGCACCACCTCACCTCGGGGAACGTCCCAGTACTCGGCGATTCGTGGCGCGCCGCGCTCCCAAACGAGGTAATGGCCGGGCGGGAGCTGGATGACCCCCTGAAAGATGGTGGCTGGTGCCTGGACTGCGCCGAACGAGAAGTAGTCATCGAGCGATTCCGCGCTGACACCCCGCTTGAGGCTCGCATCCTGGAGCAGTGCTTTCAGCTCCGAGGCAAAACAGAGGCGCTCGCCGGCATGCGTGTAGTAGAGTGGCTTCTTACCCACCCGATCCCGCGCCAGCAGGAGCCGTCGCTCCGGCTCATCCCAGAGCGCGAACGCAAACATCCCTCGCAACCGAGCCACGCAGCCCACTCCGAACTCCTCGTAAGCATGGACGATCACCTCGGTGTCTGCGCGGGTGGTGAATCGGTGACCGCGGCCCTCCAGCTCCGACCGCAGCTCGGGGAAATTGTAGATCTCTCCGTTGAGGATTACCGCCTTCGTGCGGTCCTCGTTGAACATTGGCTGATCACCCGTGGCAAGGTCGATGATGCTGAGCCGCCGGTGGCCGAAACCGGCTCCACGCCACAGGTGAACACTCTCGGCGTCCGGCCCCCGGTGAGCCATGGCATCAGTCATGCGGCCCAGCAGCTCACGGGACACCGGGAACCCCGGGTCGGCGTGGACTATCCCCGCGATGCCACACATCCCTACTTCTTCTCCATCACCACGAGCCACGTGCTCTGAAGCTGAGTGAACCCGAGCGCCCGGACGATCTCGTCGTAAAGGATCCCCAGGCGGAACAGGGCAGGCGAGAACATCAGGTAGTACGGGTAGTGCTCGATAGCCTCGGTGCGGGTCAGCTCGAAGCCGGTGACGCGAGCAAGGTCCCGGGAGGCCCGAGCCGTGTTCGCGCGATAGCGGACGGGAAAGTGAGCGTACGCATCGCCGCCAAACACCTTCTGGAAATACACGTCTTTGAGCCACCCAGGGGTGAGCAGAGCAACGAGACACGAGTAGTAATATTTGTTCGGCGTCGTGAAGACGAGTCGTCCACCGGAGCGGAGCACCCTGCCGAATTCTTTAAAGGTCTCGACGGGGTGATCGAGGTGCTCGACGACAGAGCGCGAGACAATCAGATCGACGCTCTGACTCCGTATCGGGAGGGATTCGAGGTTGCCGACGATCACCTTCGTGCGCCCGAGCACGTTCGGGGCCGGAGAGCATAAGTCGACGCCGACTGCGAACGCAACCTTCGGGCCGTAGCGCGAGAGGAGCGGGAAGTCAGCACCGCATCCGGCGTCCAGAAGGACGTCCGAGGGTCGGGCGAGTGCGGCGGCCGTCGAATCGAGGAGCTCCTCGCGCGATGGGCCCCGGTAGTATCGCTGGATCAGTTTGCGGCACTTCTGTCGCCGGTCCAGGATCCCCATCATCGAAAATTACCTCTGGCAAGGTCCAGGTAGAGATGGCGGTAGCATCCGGCCATGCGTTCGAGTCCGAACTCCTGCGTGGCCCGCTGCCGTCCGGCCTTGCCGTGCGCCGTCATGAGATGGGGGTCAGCGACGTAGGCTTCCAAGGCACGAGCAAGTGCCTGCCGGTCACCAACCGGCACGAGCGTTCCTGTCACCCCATCCTCCACCACCTCCGGATTCCCGCCGGTCCGCGTGGCGACGACGGGCAAGCCGGTCGCCATCGCCTCGAGCACCGTGTTCGAGATCCCTTCGGCGATGGACGGAAGCGCGAAGATGTCAACACCTTTGAGCAGGAGCGGGACATCTGATCGCTCCCCGCAGAGATGCACGCGGCCTGCGACGTCTGGCTGCTGCGCCCGCGTCTCGAGGCTGGTCCGGCAGGGACCTTCACCAACGATGACGAGCGCCAGCGTCCGGCCCCGGTGGTCGAGCCGAGTAAAGGCCTCGATCAGGCCGAGCTGGTCCTTGACCGGGTCGAGTCGTCCTACGGTGCCGATCACGGTGACGCCGGGAGGCAAGCCGAGAGCCCGACGACCTGCGTCGCGAGCCTCTTCAGAAAAGCGGTTCACGTCGACGCCATTGTGGATCGTTTCAACTTTCGTCGCCGGGATGCCGACGGTCTCGACCAGCCAGCGGCGGAGGTCGCAGGAGACGGTGACGAACCGGTTCACCAGCGGAGCCGAGCAGCGACGCAGGCGATTTCGCCAACCATTCAGACCCCACGGGTCGCCGGCCTCGCGCCCGTGCTCGCCGTGAACGATGACGGGGGCCCCAGCCAGCCTGCCCGCGAGCACCGCGTCGAATGCCCCCCAGTTGCGCGAGTGAACGATGTCGGGCTCCAGGCGCCGAATAAGCGCAGCCAATCTCGTCAGTGCATGGAGGTCGATCCCGACCCGCTTGCCCAAGGAGATGGTGGTCACACCCGCAGGGAGGCGCGCCGCCATCCGTCCCACCGAGGTCATTGCAATGACGGTGTGCCTGAAGCCTTCGTCGAGGGCAGTCATGAGGTTCACAACGCCGTTTTCCGTGCCGCCGACGTCGAGCGAGTGGAGAACGTGCACGACGTGAAGCCGCCTCACCGGTCCCACCACCGACGAGCCCACTCCTCAAGACAGAGCAAGAGCCAGATCTGACTGGACCGCTCGCGCTTGCCGGTGCGATGTTCCTCCAGCAGGGCCTCCACGGCGTGGGCATTGATGAGCCCTCGCTGGCGGGTCCGCCTGTCGACGAGGATCTCGCGAGCGTATCCGGCCAGCTCTCGCCGAAACCACGTCCCGATCGGCACGCCGAACCCCATCTTGCGTCGCCCGAGAATCTCGCTCGGCAGGTCCTCCGCCATGACCCCTTTGAGCACTGCCTTGCCAGCGCCGTTTCGCAGCTTGAGTCGGCTCGGCATTCTCGCCACGTACTCCATGAGGAGGTGATCCAAGAGCGGCACCCGGGTCTCGAGCGAGACCAGCATGCTGGTCCGATCGATCTTGGTGAGGATGTCCTCGGGGAGGTAGGTCCGGACGTCCAGATACTGGAGCGTCGCCAGGTAGTCGGAGGCCCGCCCCTCCCGGACAAGTTGGCGAAACAGCGCCGGAGTCACAATCGGTGCGACGTGAGCTTGCGCGTCCGGGGTGAGAAGCCGGCGGAGTGTCCCCGTCCGTTGATACGTGACCATCCGGAAGTAGCGCTCGGTCGGTTCCGAGCCCAACAGCTCCAGGTATCCTCGTCCCCGGGCGCCCGGGGCAAGCAGGCTGGCCGCCAGTCGAAAGAGCGGCCGTGCTATGGCACCCAGCGGATGGTCCAGGCGCTCGTGCCACCTCAGCGCCTGCAAGTAGCGCCCATAGCCAGCGAAGTTCTCGTCCCCTCCGTCGCCCGACAGCGCCACCGTCACATGTTCCCGGGTGATCTTGGATACGTAATAGGTCGGAACCGCGGAGCTGTCGGCGAAGGGCTCGTCGAACTGCCACATGAGGCGCGGCATTGCTTCGAGAGCATCCGGTTTCACCACAAACTCATAGTGATCGGTCCCGTAACGACGAGCCACGGCTCTGGCATACCGGAGCTCGTCGAAATCCGCCTCGTCGAAGCCGATCGAGAACGTGCGGACCGGCTCCCCCACCTCCTGCGACATGAGCGCGACCACCGTGCTCGAATCCATTCCCCCGCTCAGAAAGGCACCGATCGGCACGTCGCTCACGAGATGGCTTCGGACCGAGTCCTGGAGACGCCAGCGGAGGCCTTCGACCCACTCCGCCTCTGTGCGAGTTTCGTCCGGGAGGAACTGGAGGTCCCAGTAACGCCGGACCTCGGGCTCACCGCGATCCAGATCGAGCACCAGGTACGACGCCGGGGCGAGTTTGCGGATCCCGCGAAAGATCGTCCGTGGGCTGGGAATGTACGAGAAGGTCAGGTAGTCCCTCAGAGCCTCCCAGTCCAGGTCTCTCGGCACCGACGGATCCTGAAGGATCGCTTTGAGCTCGGAGGCGAAGAGGAGTCGCCGCCCGTCCCAGGCATAGACGAGCGGCTTGATCCCGACCCGGTCGCGAGCGAGGAACAGGCGTCGGCGCCGTCCGTCCCAAATGGCGAAGGCGAACATGCCCCTGAGCCGGCCGAGACACTCCACCCCGTATGCCTCGTACGCGCGCAGAATAACCTCGCTGTCCGAAGTGGTCCGGAAGACATGCCCGTGGACCTCGAGTTCCCGGCGCAGCTCGCGGAAGTTATAGATCTCTCCGTTGAACACCAGCGCCACAGACCCGTCCTCGTTCGCCATGGGTTGATGGCCGCTGACGAGATCGATGATCGCAAGCCGCCGGTGGCCCAGCCCGACAGGCCTCCGAATCAGATAACCCTCCCCATCCGGCCCGCGGTGAGCGAGGATTGAGGTCATCGCCCGCAGGAGCTGCTCCCCTACGGGCTTTCCGTCCTGCCTGAGGACACCCGCGATCCCACACATCGTTCAACGCCTCACGAGGTCCTGCCTGATGGCCGCCGGAACAGTGCCCCGGCTGGACTCTGCCGTCTGCTGGTCAAGGAGAAGCCGCAAGATCGTCGTCATGGCGACGACATGGAAGAAGAGATCGAAGTACGAAATGCTCAGAAACGTACCACTCACCAAGAACCCCGCTAGGCTCACCTCCAGCGCTCGGGCTGCATCGCCCAACCACCTCCCCCCCCCCGGGTCTCGCCGTGACCTCCGCACTATGTGTCTCAGGCTCAGCAGCGTAGACAGAATCAGGCCGCCGTAGAGGGCCAAGCCGGTGAAACCATGTTCCGCCAGGACCTGCAGATAGATGCTGTGCGCGTCCTGATTGTCGTTCCACCGTTCGTCCGGCGAGTACCTCGAATAAACCTCTGGTGAGAAGGGCCTGAATCCCGCTCCGAGAAACGGGTGGTCCCATGCGAGTAGATACGCGACCCTCCAGGCGTTGAGGCGCATGCTAGCAGACGCGTCTTCCTCGGGAGTCCCGATCGTTCCCATGCGCTCGAGCCATGGTGCCGGCATCACCGACTCGATCAGCGGTTTTCCGAACAGCGCCGCAACGAGCGCCAACGGAATAATCGCGAGCCTTATCCGGCTCTTGAGAAGCATGAGGGGCAGGACGACCGCCAGTCCCAGGACCGCGCCCCGTGAGTACGTGAAGAGGACCGCGATGATCGAGAACCCGAACGTGGCCCGGAGGAGATATCGGAGCCACGGGCGCCTTTCGTCCCGACTCAGGAGCAGCAGGATAGGCAACACCATGTTGAGCGCCAGACCCAGGTCCGTATTGCCCTCGATGAACGAGTCTGGCGGTCCAAGGACGCTATTGGCACCGCCCGTGGCTACGGCCCAAATTCCGCCCTTGAGCCCAAAGAACCCGATCGACAGCGCGATCACGTAGAATAGGACACGCAGCTTCCGCCGATCCTGGAAGAGCAGAAGCGTCACGAAGGTCATGAGCAAGATCTTCGACACCTTGGTCAGCTGCTCCCACGCGGGATCCGGATGAAGCGCGTTGAACGTCGAGGCGAGGAACACACCCCAGAGCGCCAAGAGCAGGTAGACTTCCCGCCTCCTCGGCAGCGGCATCCGGTCCTTCGTGAAGAGCAGTCCACTCAGCGTAGCGATGGCCACCATTTGGGCGAACGGCATGGTGTAGGCGAAGCTCCACGTGAGGCGGTGAGGGTTCATGTAGCCGATCCACGACCATACCAGCACGCCGATCCATGGCGAAAAGAAGCAGGCCGGCAGCAGAGCGAAAATGACGCCCGTGACCAGAAAATCGCGCATCCCGCCTCCCTAAGGCCGTGCGGCGCCAGTCCGGGACCTTGCCGGGCCGGCTCCGTAGCGGTACAGAAACAGATACTCGTTCCTTGGGTACGTCCCACCCAACACCATCAAGACGTTCTGATCCGGGTCGAAGACGGCCGTGTTCCCCCGGACGGGCAGCCCGTTCGGCTGCACCATCGCGTCCTTTTCCCACTGTCCCGTATCCGGGTGGTAGATGTAGAGGGTGATGTTCGCGGTCGAGAAATCCCGAATCCGGGGCCAGAGAAGGACCCCGTTGATCGAATCCCAGATGGGCATGGCGCTGTTCCATGGCCAGTAGTCATCGGCGCCGCCGGGCGGGACCGGGTTGCTCACCGGAGTGTTGACGACGAACTCCAGCCGGCGCTGGTCGATCCAGTAGCGATAGAGCCGGCCCTGCACCGGCTCGATGACGTAGATCACCCTCCCGACGGGATCGATCGCGCCGTACTCCTCCGTGAGTCTGGCCTCTTGGAGGACGTTGTCGTACAGGTACACTGACTCCCTGTTGCTCGCGATGGCGTAGTGTTGGATGCCGCTCCCGATGAACCGGATGATGGCGTCCGTCACGGGATCATAGACCGCGAACTTCACGCCGCCGTTAAGATGGCTCATCGTGCGATTGGGAACCGCCCACTGCTTCGTGATCGGATCGAATGTCATGATGCGATCGAGCACGAGATTCTGCGGGCACGGGTCCTCCGCAGCCGCCGACATATAGCCGGGGATCACCCAGAAAATGTGGCGTAGAGTGTCGTACACCCAGCCGACCTCGTCAGGATGGCTGGGCTGGACCGAGCCGGGCGGCCCGCAATACGGATATTCCAGCACCCACGTGTCATCCGCGACCGAGTAGGAGTAGACCTCGTTGCGTCCGGAGTCGTAGCCGATGAGGCCCGCGTAGTCGCCGCCGAGGAGATACAGACGGCCGTTGACTGGGTTGTGCGCGAGCCGCATGTGCTTCCCCGCCTGCGGGCCCTTACCATGTGGCGGAAGGCGCCGGGCCACCCATGTTCTGAGCGGGAGGTCGACTGGGCCAATCGGCAGGGAAGCGGCAGTTGCCGGCGATTCAAAGCCAAGTGGAAGAATTACGGGCGGCGGTGTTGGCCAAGGCCTGTCGTTGGTGAGCGTCCCGTTGCCGGCCCGAAGCGATTGTCCAACCCGGGAGGGCACATACTTGAATGCCCAAACGTCGCGCAGGTCCGTGGTGCTCTTGAGAAGGAACACCTGGTGGTGTGAGTCGTACGTCAGGTTGTTGCCGGCCCCGGGATTGATCCCCGGCGGCGCGGAGACTGGCAACTCGCTCCAACGGTTGAGGGCTGTCTCGTACACCCACACGTCCGACAGCTCGACACCGCCCTTCCCGTGCCCTCCTACCAGCAGGGCCACACCATTCACGCTGTCGAAGGCCACGTTTGGCGCAGTCCTTCCTGGAGGAGACACAGGAGGATTTCGCTTCGTCCAGACCCGCGTACCGGCATCGAAGCTCCACGTTTCGCTCGAGTCACTGCCCCCAAACATGACGAAGACCCGCTGCTTCGTGTCGTAAACAAGTCCCGGAGACATACGGTGCGAGGGACTGTTGGGGACCTCCGTCCACACGTTGGCATTGTGGTCGTAAAGCCAGGAAGGCCCCTTAGTCGTCAGGACGAGATCGTGATCCGGATCAAAGGCGCTCGCCGCCGACTCGCCGATGTATGGCTCCACGGGTGGCATCATTCGCTTTCCGCGTCCCGCCTTGAGATCGTATACGTACGTCGTGTGGGCGGTGTTGCCGTGCAGCGTCTGGTTGCCCTTGGTGATGTAAAGATCGTGTAAGGTGTCAACCGCGACGTTGCCCTGATCATGGCCCACACCCGGAAGGAACTCGCTCCAAGCGGCCTCGGTGACCTCGAGGAGCTCCCACCGATTCAGAGCGAAATCGTAGGCCAGCAGGGCGTTCTGGTCCTCCCCATCGCTCACGCTAATCGCATGGTATTGCCCAAAGACCAGTGCCTTCCTGAGGGCGGGGGTGTAGACAAAGGAGTTGTAGCCTTCGTCCCCGATGCCGTTACCCGTAGCCACGCCTCCGGCCCGTAGATTGACCCAGATATTGGGCGGCAATTCTCGAGCTTCCAGTCGCGTTTGGGTGCCAGACAAAGTAAGGGCCAGACAGGCGACGGCGAGCGTACGTGCGGCGCTAGCTGCCCGATCGGTCATGGGAGCGCCCTCACGTAGATCTGCTTGGTAGCTGGCGGCGGGCTCTTTTCCGCCCAGATGACGTATGGCGTCCGGCGGCTTATTGCTAGCGCGGGCGTGTCCGCCGCGCCACTTTCCGAATCCCTGAGCGGGACCGCAAGCGGCGCGCTCCAGCCGGTGCTGCCGAAGGACCTTACGTAAAGCTTGGCCCGCTGTCCGGGACGGCCCTCGGGCCACGTCAGCCACAGGCCCCCCTCGTCGCCGACGAGCGCCGCGCGGCCGGCTTCCCCAGCGTCTGGATCCGCGTTCAAAGCGTCGCCATGAGCCACCCACCGGCTCCCGTCCCAGTGCTTGACATAAATCCGGTTATTCCCGCTACTCGGGCGCTCCTGCCAAGCCACATAGGCACGGCCGGCAAGTCCAGCCATCGCGAGATAGTTTGCGTACCCTCGGGGCGAGACATTGAGACGATCCCCGACGGTGACCCAATCGCCCAGGGAAAGCCTGGCGACCCGGACAGCCGCCGGACGGTACCCTGCCCTGCGCTTGGACTCCGACCAGGCGATCCACGGCTCACCTCCGAGGTCGGCGATCGCGAGATCGATGATCGTCGCATCGCCCACCTGCCGGCTCTCCCATAGATCTTTCCCGTCCTGGACCCAACGGCCGTCCTGCAAGTGTTTGACGACCAATACGTTGTAGCTCACACCGGAGCCGGGCATGACGCGCGTCTCGATCCACGCCGCATAGAGACGGCCACTGACGACGGCAAGCTTCGGACGGCGAGCGGATGGGATATACCCGGTTTCCTTCAAGCCGACGTCCGTATTCAGGGCTCCATTCAACTGTTCGGTATTTGGATCCTCGACCCACCTCGCGCCATCCCAGTGGGCCACAAAGGCGGAGGAGCCGAAATGAACGCCCCTAAGAGTTCCCCAGCCATACCCTCCACCCTCGTACCACGCCACGTAGGGTGCCTTGCCGAGGAGAGCGATGGAGGGCGCGTAGGCGCTTGGCCAGGTGGCGCCCGCCCCCGCATGGCCCCGGGCGTGTCCGATCCTGCCGCCGAGTTGCTCCCACTGCCCGTTCGCCCATTTCTTGACGTAGATCGCGGAAAGTTCCCAGATACCGGGCCGCCGGTGCTGCGCCCACGCCGCATACAGCGTTCCACCGTCGTCGGCCGCAATGACCGGATTCGACGCCCAGCCCCAGGGGTCGGCGCTCAAGGTGCCATCGAGGAGGCTCCCCCCGAGCAGGCCACTGCCCACCGTGCCGCCGAGGAGCGTCGCGATCGTGGCTAGGATGAAAGCGCTGGCCACGGCCCAGCGAAGTCGCAGAGCATTCAAGGCATCAGCTCCAATACTTGCTCGAGAATCGCTATGGCCGAATTCAGGTCGTGAATGGCCGCGGGGATCTGTCCCGGCGAGATCACCGGCGAGTCACCGCGGATATGCCTGTCCACGACGCCTCTGATCTGTACCCACGCCTCATGCGTTCTCTTCGATTCATAGTCCAGGAGAGGATCCGGAAACCTGGCGTACTGCTTCGCCCAGTACATCCCCGTGACTGCCAGCCTGACTTGGGCGTACATCTCGCTCATAACCCCGTGTGTCTGATTGAAGCTCTCGAGGGCGTCTGGGCCCGCAAGCTGCCCAACCGCGAACTTACCCAGCCGGACAGCTGAGCGAACCTGCCCCGCGATCACGACGGGGTCCGTGCTGACTCCCCCACCGATGTCCCTGACTCCTCCCAAAGGCGGCGCGGCGAATGCGATCTGGGATGCCGCTACCAGAACACACGCTCCAGCAAGGATGAACGAGTGAGCGATTGTCGTCCTGTCCCGGCCGATTCTCACCGTCGCCGCACCTCGCGGGCCACCGCCCTCCCGCTCGGAATCGCATCGACTCGGCCACCGGGCGCCAGGAGCGCCGCGTATACCTCGTAAATTTGCTCCATGTGAGAGGCAACCGAGAACCGATCGCAGGCGCGCCTGTACGCTTCCTCGCCCATTTGCCGAGCACGTTCCGGATCTGACAGCAGCTCCAGAATCCGGTCGGCCAGCCCGTCGTGGTCCCCCGGGGGGACAAGGAAGCCGTTGCACCCGCTCTCCACGATCTCGACTGGACCTCCTGCCATACTCGCCACGACCGGCTTCTTCATCGCCATGGCCTCAACGATCACCCGCCCGAACGGCTCCGCACGCACCGATGCATGAACCACGACGTCCAGCAACTGAAGGACCTCGGGCATGTCCTCCCTGAAGCCGATAAACCGGACACGGTCGGTGATGCCAAGCTCCCGAGCGAGCTCTTCCAGCTCCACCCGGTAGCGCGCTTGTTCAGTCGGCGTGTCGCCGACGACGAAAGCCCGCGCCTGAGGCATCCTCTCGAATACGCGCCGCGCGGCCCGCAGAAAGACGCCATGTCCCTTCCACTCGACGAGTATCCCTACGATGCCGAAGCACCGGCTTGACTCTGGGATCCCAAAGTCCCTACGGCGCAGGCGCCGCCGCATGTCGCAATCGAACCTCGAAAAGTCGATAGGGGGATACACAACCCGCACCCGGCCTTGCGGGATATGCAGCGACAGCAGATTGGCCCTCGTTGCGTCCGAGTTGGCGACGTAACAATCCACGAAGCCCGCCAAGCTCCGAACCAGAAATGAATTCCACTCGTCGCCGCGCTGGAATCCAACCATGGGTGCCCCTAGGAGCCGCGCAGCGATGAGCGCGCCAGCGTCGAAGCCATTGTTCTGGTGCACCAGCACGACACGCCGCCTTCGTGCCCAGCTGTACAAACGAACGGCATACGGAATGGTGCCGACCAGAAAATCGCCCACCGCAATCAGCCACATCAGAACCCGCTCCGCACGCGGGGCACGCCATTGGACCAGTCTCACTAGATGCTCTACTACGGAGCTGGATTTTAGGCTCCGCGCCTCAGTGATTAACGCCACTTCTTTCAGAGTCCCAACGTGACGGAGGAGATACTCCCTTTGTTCCCTGCGTGAGACGACCACGTGAGGTCGATACGCCTCTGCGTCCAGATGTCCCAGCAGCGTGCAAAGGCTCATTGTCGAACCGGAGAGCCCGAAGCTCTTCTCGATGAAGAGCACATTCACCATCGGCTTAACCGATTCCCCCAGTCCCATCCGGTTCATACCGCAAGAAGCTCGGCAAGTCGCACCTTCTGCACCTCGAGATCGTGATGTTCTTCCACGAAGCGCCGCCCCTCATGCCCCATCGCTGCCCACCGCTCAGGGTCATCGACCAACCGCTGGAGGGCCAAGGTGATGGCTCGCGAGTCTCCAGGCGGCACCAGCAAAGCCGATCTGCCCTCGCGCACCATCTCGGGCACGCCACCCACACGGCTAGCCACGATCGGCATGCCCGACGCCTGTGCCTCCACGAGCACCATCCCCGCTTGCTCCAACAGACTGGGGAGGAGAAAGATGTCCGACTCGTGCATCCATTGCATGACCTCGCTGCGAGACAACGCCCCGAGGAGCTCGATGCTACGGCTCCCACCTAGCTCACCGATGGTCCGGCCCAGCCGGCCTTTCAACTCACCATCGCCGATAATGCGATACTCGATCCCGAGCTGCGGATTTGCGTTCTGAAGCTCCGCCACGCCTCGAATCCCAAACTCGAGGCCCTTCTTCGGCACGAGCCGGGCGACGCTCAGAATGCGGACCCGACCGCCGCGCGGCGCGCGCTCCCTGAAGGCGACCTTCTCAACCGCGAGCCCGTAGTGGAAGGTTGCGATCTTCTCCGATTCGAAGCCAGCCTCACGCAGCTTCGCCCCCCCGTAGCAGTCGGTGTTCACGAGGAACATATCGCCGACCCTTCGGAGGCTTTTAAACACCTCTGGTCCCTGCTCGTCCCCGAGAGACAAATCGTCTCCGTGGAACATCGCGACAAAGCGTGCCTCCCGGAACACGTCTTTGAGAAACGCGAACTCGACCCCATTTCCGCCGAAATGGCAGAAGATCACGTCGTACTTCCGCTTCAGGAACGGCTCGACGTGCATCACGTTGTTCAGCACCGCGTATACGCTCTTGTAGCGCCCCAGATTCATGCAGCGGGCCATCACACTCGTATGACGAGGCATCTCGCGGAGCAAGATCCGCAGAGCCCGCTCTACCCGACTCCACCGCGTCCCCGGCAAGTCGAACGCGTGGGTCCTGGCCAGCAGATCGTACTCTTTCACCTCATCATGGACGGCAGACTCGCTCACGCTCCTGCGTGCGTACACGTCCACCTCGTGGCCAAGGTCGATCAATCCTGTGATTTGGTCCAGAATGAACGTCTCCGACAGCTTCGGAAAGCCACCCACGATCATTGCGATCCTCACGTACGGATCCTCAGCGCCCGGTGTTTCACGTCCCGTCGTAGCTCTTCGTTCATCGCGCTACTATCAACAACAGCGACCGATCCCCTTTCCCGTCTCGTCGCACCCGTCACCTTCCCGCATAGGTTCCGCATCTCCGAGACCCCCGCGCGGATCACGCACCCCGAATTCCGCGGGACTCCTCCCTAACCGCTCGGGCCGTTCATCCCGCCTTCTCTCCGCGAGCGCACCCTATTTCGCGCACAGCCGACCAAGAAGCCGATGCTATCCACGATGGCCAGCTCTCTTTGAAACGCCCCAGGGTCACGAGTGGCCAAGGCTTTCAACCACAGGGCTAGCTGCTTTGCCAGTAGCCGGAAGACGTAAAGCGGGATTCCCAGCACGCGCGGCGCGCAGATGTCGCTCGGCTGCATGCCTTCGTTCTCCGCGGCATCAAAGCGCCACTTTCGGAAGTAACTCTTCCGCATTCGGTAAGGTCCGACATAATGCGACACGACAAGGCGTGGATCATACACGAGGACCTTCCCCGCCTCCACCGCCCGGCTCACAAATTCTGTGTCCTCGCCGCCGGACAGCTTCGTCCCAATGCGCCCAAGACTTGTGTTGAATCCTCCCACCGCATCGAACAAATCACGGCGAAATGCCATGTTTGCCCCTAAGATTCGTGCGCCCTTTCCTCTTTCGATTCGCGAACACTCCTCTGATTCCAGCAGCGCAAGCAGCCCGAGAAGGCCCGTGTTCCCAAGGAGCCACTCGGGTGGAGGCAGTGCCCACCTCGGTAATACCCTCCCCCCGACGCCATCAGCGGCATGCTCCCGCATTGCGAGGATGACTCCGTGGGCCCAGTCCCCCGCGGGCCTAACGTCATCGTCCGTAAAGGCCACAATCGCGCCGCGTGAATGCTTCACCCCGCTATTTCTCGCGTGACAAAGCCCTTGGCGTCCCTCAAACATGTATCGAACCGGAACCGCGCCTACCCTTTCAAAGCGTCCGACCACCTCCCGCGTACGGTCTCGCGAGTTGTTGTCCATCACCAGGATCTCCCAGTGAAGCTCCGCTGGGACAACCTGCCTCAGTAACGCGTCCAGCGTTTCCGCCAAGAGCTCGGCCCTGTTGTACGTGCACACGACGACGCTCAGATCCATCCTTTCAGGAGCACCGCGCTGGACGCTGTCGACGCCAATCACAGCCGAACCTGCCATTCGTGCGGATACACCAGGTGTCCACTCACCTCTCGCGACGCGATGCTCGGGCCATCAACGATTAGAACCGCGGCTCTCTTCTTCACGTCGTAGTAGCGCTCGATACATTGATCACGGATGTGCACGTTGATCACGTAGTCGCCTTTCAGGAAAAGAACCGGGCGCAGCATCAACCGCACGACCCCCTGTTCGACGGTTGAGTCAATCTTGAGGCCCCCGAACCGAGATGTGATACCACCCAGCGGATAGCCATGGGCATCCTGGATCGTCACTTCGAAGACCGGGTTGTGGATCGGTTGGCGCACGGTAAAGCTGATGTCGATACAGACTGCGTCTCCGTACCGGAACTTTTCCGGAACACGGCCCTCTACGTCGCACAGCGAGACCCGATCCACCCGGATCGGTTGATCAGCGTCGGACGAAGAAAACACGGCCGTCGCACTCGCGTGCATCCGGTCTCTAACGGACGCGAGGTACCGCTCTACGACCGCGTCAGGGCAACCGTATCCACGGATTTCTCCCCCCTCGATCCAAAGTACTTTCCTCGAATGCTGGAGGACGTTCGCCATGTTATGGGAGACCAGAATGATGGTCTTTCCCTGTTCTTTGAGCTCGGCAAGCCGGTTCAGGCATCTTATCTGGAAGGAGGCATCCCCGACCGCTAAGACCTCATCGATCAGCAGGATGTCCGGGTCCGTGTGCGCCGCGACAGAAAAGCCGAGTCGCACCTGCATGCCGGAGGAGTAGTGCTTTACAGGCGTATCGACGAATGTTTCAACCTCTGCGAACGAGACGATTCTGTCAAACTTCGCATCGATCTCCTGCCGCCGCATGCCCATGATCGCGCCATTCAGATAGACGTTCTCCCGACCGGTCAAGTCCGGGTGGAAACCGGCACCAATCTCGATGAGAGCTCCTACTCGGCCACGAAGCGCAAACCGTCCACTCGTCGGCACCGTGACCTGAGAAAGGATCTTGAGTATCGTGCTCTTTCCGGCACCATTGGGCCCTATCAAGCCGACGACATCGCCCTGCTCCACATCGAAGCTCACGTTCTTCAACGCCCAGAAAACGTCCCTCCGCCCACTCCTGGTGACGATGCGCTGAGCCCACTCCCGGAGTTCCTCTCGAATCGACCGATACCAACCACGCCGCAAGCGATACCGCTTGGAAATCTCGTCGAACCGAATCACCACGTCCGCCACTGCAGCCAACCCTCGTCAGATGACGTCCGCGAAGGTTCGTTCAACACGTTTGAACATCGCATATCCCGCTAGAGCCACAACGAGCGTGATCCAGCTATCAAGGGCGAGATAAGCCAGATTCGGAGGAGCACCACCAAGGAGCGCGAACCGATACCCTTCGATGATCGACGCCATGGGATTCAGGAGGTAAATGGGGAGCCACGCAGCTGGAACCAGGCTGAGTGGGTAGGCAACGGGACTCACGAACATCCAGAGCTGAAGTGTCAGCGGGATGGCATGGCCGATGTCTCGGAAGTTGACGTGCATCGCCGACGTGAAGCAGATAACACCGAACGCCAGGAGCGTCTGCAGCACCAGTAGGACAGGAACCCAGAGGGCCTGCAGCGTAATGGGGATCTCGTAGTAATACAGCATACCTCCGAAGATCACCGTGGCGACCGTAAGGTCCAATCCCGCCGACAGGACGATGGACATCAACAGCGTTTCACGAGGAAAGTAGATTTTCCTGACCAGGTTAGCGTTCGCCACGATGGCGACGGTACCCTGCGAGATCGTCATTGCAAAGAAGGTCCAAAAGACCAGGCTGAGATAGGAGAAGACAGGATAGGGAACCCCTTCGGTCGGTATCTTTGCGAACCGCGAAAAGACCAGGGTGAAGACCAGCATCAGCGCGAACGGCTGAAAGATCGCCCAGGCCACTCCGAAAACTGTCTGCTTGTATCTCGCCTTGACATCACGAACCGCAAAGCTGAGGACCAAGTCGCGATGCCGCCAGACTTCCTTAAGACTCTGTCCCATTCTCGTCCTGGCTCCTGCCGGATTCGCTAGTCACGTTTGGCAATAGGTCGTGGCGGATTCACCACGCCGGTCGAGCTTCACCGGCCCTCCTGAACATGGTGGCTTCCGCAAGGATGCGCTCCGCCAGGAATCTCCCGACCACGTGATGGGCCTGCTCGTTCGGGTGACCATCCCATCGACTCACCCGCAAATCCCAGTAGGAAAACCCATCAAAGACACGACCCATAGGCCACACAGATATCCTCCGCCCGAGGCAGGCTTCGACGAATCGTTGGTAGCGTGCTTCGTAACGGTCATCATGACGAACCGCGATGTCGAACGGAACGAGGCGGAAAGCGGCACCGAAGGACTGCGCCTTCGCAAAGATCTCCTCGAGGACGTCAAGGTGCCGTGACAGGAGATCTGGGTTGGCGTATGACGCGAAGAAGTGGTCAGGACGCGCAGCTTCAGGGTTCATCCGCCTGGCTCGGCGGTAACGAAGAAGTAGCTGATCAAACAGATGCGAGTTGAGCATCAGGACACGATGCAGTCGAAACCGGCTCCAGAACGAGGGGGCTCCGAATGGCGTATCTCCTAACGGCAGTGGAACCAAGTGCTCGATGTCGTTAAAGTAATAAGCCAGGATCACGAGATCGGGCTGCAACCAACTGAGTTGCCCCAGGGTTTGCAGGTGGTCCACGGAATGGGTGCCTTTGACGCCAGCGTTGAACACCCTCGCGTGGCGGAACTGCCCGGTCCGGCCCAGTTGCTCGGCAAGAACGCTAGTAAAGCGATCGGCGGGGTTGGTCACTCCGGTGCCGTAGGTTATTGAGTCTCCAAGCACCAAGATCCGAAACTCGTCAGGTTGCGTCCGCTGTTCGAACTCTCCGCCCCGGAAGCCCAAGCTGTTGGGCGCTTCATATCGCACATGCCACATTCTCGTGGGTTTCGTCGGCTCGCCCTGGGGCTGGAGCCAAACGATGTTAGCGACCCGGGTGGCACCTTCGGCGATGAGATACGTAGCCGCTATGGACGCCACGATCACAAGTCCCCCGGCTACTCGGTACGCTCCACGAGCCTTGGCATTGAACGCCCGGCTGATGAGAAAGTGGAGCATCGCCAGGCCCAGAGAGACCTGAGCCAGATACTCCAGGAGAACCCCAGCTGTCTGCGTGGCGCCAAAGAACTCACCGACAAACAACCGCCTCACGTGAAATGGATCGACGCGGTACTGCGTCAACAGGCTCGCCCCCCAGCCTGCGGCGGCGGTGCCGAAAAGAAATCGATATCTAGCGCCACTGAGATCCCCGGCATCGAGGGCCCTCGAACCCGCCAGACTCTGCCGAGCGGCCAGGGCAGTCGCCACTGCGAAACTCAGGACGCTCGCCAGGATCACGGCCACCCACGGAAGCGAGTACCGGTTCAACACCGCAGGGTTGAACGACTCGTTAAGGAGTGTACCCAAGGCAACACATCCCAACGCAAACGCCCACAGCCACGGCGTGAGAAGTGCCATCGTCATCTCCTGCCAATCATCGGTCGCAGAAACTCAGCCGTCGCTCGAGCCAGCGCCTCGCTTCCTGCTGCTGTCGTGTGGACATGATCCTCGAAGAGCTCGCTGCGGCCAGTGAATATACCCGACAGATCAAGTACTGGCACGTCGTTAGCCTGCGCCACCTTGAAGATGGCGCGGTCAGAATCCTCGAAGGCGCGAAGAAGCGCCTCAGGGGACAACTCTACTAACTCGTACGCGATCTTCTCCTTCTCGGCCGGAGTGTTTGACTGCGTCACCAGTCGCGCCTGGGTCGCGAGGATTCCTCTGGCCCTGATATGCCTAGCGGCAGACATGATGAGGTGCAAGTTCAGCCCGTACTGGCGGGGCCCGTAGGCGGAATACGTGCTGGCGTAGGTGTTGACGTCGGTTACTACGCCCTCCGACCCAGGCTTGCCGATGCGCCAAAACAGGTACTGCGACCGGAGCCGCACGTACAGCTCGGAGTAACTCAGCAGGCGATCCGCTGGCCCCCAATAGTAAATGAACGGGTTCGAGACCATGGGGCGCCCGCCATCGTTGGTCACCATGGCCGGGCGCTGAGTCCGCAGTAACGTGGTCTGCGAGTCGAGCCGGTGAAAGTACTTGATGTCGTTCCAGGCGTGGTACACCAGGACATAGTCCGGCTCGAACGTCCAGAGCTCCGAGTAGAGACGTCCCAGAGAATCGAACGTGGCGTGCCCGGGGGTGCCAGCATTGATGACTTCAACATTCGTGTGCCCTTGAGCCCGCAGGTACTCTTCTATCAGGTGGGGCCAATCTCGTCCCTCCTTGGCGTACATGTCGAAGGCTGCCGAACCACCGAGGACCACAAGACGGATCACCCCGGGCGGCTTCGGCACCTCGAAAGACCGACCGCGATAGCCGCGTTCGCTGATTTCGACGTAGCCGCTCGGGGTCGCTCGCTTCTTCTGCACCATTCGGGGAAAGGCGTGACGCGCGAAGAGCGTCGCCTCGTATTCGAGTGACTTGGCCCGGTGGGTGTCGGGGCTCGCGTGGCTTCGAGTCAGCCTCAGATAGGCTTCGCCGACGGTGACCATCACCGCCGCCGTTAGCCCGATGCTCACTGACGCGAGCCACAGCTTTGCGCGGAGCGAATACGTTGGCCCCCCGATCCTCGTTATCGGACGCGGCCGCCAGGCTGTTTCCACTCCCATGGGCTCAGAACAGTGTGTAGATGAACGGTGCGACTGCTGAACTTTGAGCGAAGAGGATCAGACCACCCAGGAGCAAAAGCATGAAGACCATGGGGATCATCCACCAGAGCTTCGCCGCCCATAGGAATTCCAGCAACTCCCCCGCGATCGAGAACTTCATGAGCAGGCTCTTCATCGCGTTCTCGCCCCCCTATTTCTCGATGATGTGTTGGCCGAGGACCAGGACGTCCATGCCGCTTCGGCTGAACGTGCTGAACGCCTCCGCCGGCGAGTTGACGATCGGCTCTCCCTTCAGATTGAAGGACGTGTTCAGCACGACCGGAACCCCCGTGGCCTCGCCAAACGTCTGAATCAACCGGTGGTAGCGTGGTGCGGTCTCGCGGTCCACGGTTTGAAGTCGTGCCGACCCGTCCACGTGGGTGATGGCTGGCACGCGATCTCGCGCCCCGTCCTTTACGCCCACGACGTAAAGCATGTACCGCGCGGGATAGTGCCGCGCCGGCTCCGCCAAGTCGAAGAAGTCCGCCGCCCGCTCCATAAGTACCGAGGGCGCGAAGGGTCGGAATGGCTCGCGAAACTTGATCTTCGTGTTGACGATGTCCTTCATCGCCGGGTCGCGCGGATCCGCGAGGATGCTGCGGTTCCCGAGCGCGCGCGGTCCCCATTCAAACCGTCCCTGAAACCATCCAACGACCTTGCCCCGCTGAAGCGCGTCCACGACGCGCCCGAGCAGTGCATCATCATTCTCGACGCGCGTGTGCGCGATATTCTGGCTGCGCAGAAACGCGTCGATTTCGCCGGCGCTGTACTCCTGTCCCCAGCAGGCGTGACGCATGACAAACTGGCGTGGCTTCCCCAGGACCATGTGATAGCCGTACAGCGCCGCGCCGACAGCGCCACCGCCATCTCCCGCAGCGGGCTGGATGAAGATCTCCTCGAACGCTGTCTCCCTGAGGATCCGGCCGTTTGCCACGCTGTTGAGGGCCACACCACCTGCCATGCAGAGGTGCTTCAGGCCTGTTTCCCGATGTAGGTGGCAGGCCATCTTCAGCAGCACCTCTTCGGTGACCGCCTGAATGCTCGCGGCGATATCCGCATAGCGCTGGTTCTCCCGAGCCAGGCGGTCGTAGGCGGCCGGCTTCTCGCCAAAGTAGGACGGGTACCCGCTCGAGGGTGTGAAGAAGTGGGCCTTCGGATCACGCGGCGGCCCGAACACATCGACGAAGCGGTCGTCGTACGTCGCGTAGGTCGATTGGTGAAACGAGAAGTACTCCATGTTAAGGTGGAAGCTGCCGTCGGCCTCCTGACCAATCAGCTTCCACACCTTGTCCGCGTACCGGGGTTCGCCAAACGGCGCCATACCCATCACCTTGTACTCGCCTTCATTCACCTCGAACCCCAAAAAGGCTGTGAAGGCGCTGTATAGCAAGCCGAGGGAATGGGGGAACCGAATCTCGCGGCAAATCTTGATCTCGCTTCCTCGACCGGTGCCATACGTCGCCGTCGCCCATTCACCGACGCCGTCTACAGTCAAGATCGCCGCCTCCTCAAAGGGCGAGCAAAAGAAGGCGCTCGCGGCGTGCGAGAGGTGGTGGTCGCTGAACAGGATCTTGGACTCCGGGACACGGAGCGTTTCTTTGATGAGGCTCTTGATCCAGAGCTTCTCCGTAAACCACGCAACCAACGACTCCTGAAACACCTTCCGCGACCTCGGGAAGGTCTGCATCGTGGACTGCAGAATCCGCTCGAACTTCAGGAATGGTTTTTCGAAAAAGACGACCAGATCCAGCTCCTCGCCTCGAATCCGACCTGCACGCAAGCAAAACTCGATCGCATTGGCCGGATACCTGTAATCGTGTTTCTTCCGCGTGAAGCGTTCCTCCTCTGCCGCAGCGACGATCTCGCCATCCCGGAGAAGGGCCGCAGCCGAATCGTGAAAGAAGCACGAGATCCCCATGATGTTCATGCTAGAACTGCCTCCTCGCGAGCGTCAGCGGGTCCGCGTCAGCACCCGGCCGCGCCACCCAGCCGTTGGCCGCTCCGGGGTGCAGCCGCAGCGGGTCACCGAGCACTTTCACGCCCAGGGCGAATGGCCCGAACACCGTGAAGTAGAAGACAAACAGCAGCGCACGCGCTTGAAGGTCCGCAATCCTCCGGCCGAGCACCTGCCACCGAGTCCAGATCACCTTGAGCACACGCATCGGGGATCTCTCCCTTCGCCTCAGGCCCTCTTCCGGCCGATCATGGTGAAAAAGCCACCTTCTCGCCCCCCGGTGAGAAGCATGGCGGCCTGCACGATGGCCCGATCGACGGCCGTGCCTCGCGGGTTTGGCTCGAACAATCTCTCCCCGGGGGAAAACGACTCGCTTGCGACGCACTTCGGTATGCTGTTCACGAATTCGACGCTCGACTGGTCGAACCACCGCAGCACCTCGCCAAAGGTATGCTTCGATTCATGCGGATGCTTATACTGATCCCTGAACCAAGCCCGCCTTCTCGCGTCATTGAGGGTCTCGGTCCTCAGCCGTGGATCGAGGGACGTCAGCCTATCCCCAGCCACTCGAAAGATAAGGCGTCGGATGTCGGTCGTGAGTCTCCCGTACCTGTTATAGAGTCCAACGACGACGAAACCGCCCTTCTTCAGAGAGGGCAAAAGAGCCTGGAACCCGGCGAAGGGATCAGCGGTGTGGTGCAACACACCGTTGCAGATCACAAAATCAAAGACCTCCGGTCGAAACACTGGACGGAAGAGGTTCATCTGAACGAAGCAGACATTCTCAAGACCATGTTGCTCCTCGAACGCGTGGCCCAGCCTCAGAGAGTTCACGCACAGATCTGTGGCAAAGACGCTTCGTCCCCATGTCAATCCAAGGAAATTGCTCAGCTGACCCGTGCCGCAACCACATTCGAGGACCTTCGAGCCATGCGCGATCTGCCCGCTCAAGAGCCGAGCGAAGACTCCATTCTCGGCCTTTGCTCGGAGGCTCTCCGGGGAGTCCAAGTCGTCGTAACCAGGAAAGGGCGTCTCCTCATAAAAGGCCTTCACGAGATCTGTCACATCGGCCTTGGAACTGCGGCCGGTGGGCCAGAATAACAAGGGAATGCCTTGATCGCACGCGAACACACGCTTGCACGCTGCACATTCCATCGTCGAATGGTCGTCGGGCACTTTCAACCGTCCACCGCATACCGGACACATGAAGATGTCCAAGTGGCGACGGATGAGCTCAGGAATGACAGCGGTCTCGTCCGTGAGTTTCATCAGGTCCCGCTACAGCGCCATCCGATACCACGCGAGCTTCAGCGCGAAAGTCGGGACGTCATGTTCCCACGGTTGCCCTCGCCGGAGTTCCCACGGCGATGTCCTTCGAGTGTTGATGCCGAAGCGCGCGCTGACCGCGCACGTGAACCCCGCCTCGCGGACCAGGCGCACTACTGCCGCGGTGTAGTCTCCGGATTGCCCGTTTGGGTAGGCAAAAGCGCGAGGCCTGTGGCCGCACGCTGACTCGATCATCGCGCGGGAGCCCTCGATCTCCGACCGAACCCGCTCGAGGCTGACGCGCGAGAGGATCGGGTGGTTCACCGTGTGGGCACCGATGGCGAACCCCAGCCCCATCAGAGCGTGAACATCGTCCCAACCGAGCATGAGGCCCTTAAAGTTCCGCTGCTCCGTTACCCCGAGACTTTCGAGCAACCCGTCCACAGTGCGCCGCAGCTCTTCGTCCTGAAGGCGCTTGAGCGCGTCGAGCGTTCGCTGAAGGCCGCGGACTCGGTCTCCGTCACTAGCCAGGCTCATCGTTTCGCCCCACGGTGTGGCGATGAACGTGGCCTTCGTCAGCTTGAACGCCATCGCGAGCCGATCGAACCACGGAACCTCGGCGGTACCGATGAAGCCCGTTGCGAGGAACACGCTGGCGGGCGCTCGGTATTTCGTCAGGATCGGTGCGACATGCGTCAAGACATCCCGATAGCCGTCATCGAAAGTGATCGCGAGAGCGTTTCGCGGGAGTCCGCCACTGCGCATCCGCTCCACCAGTTCTTCCAAGATGAGCACGCGGTAGGTGCGAGCGACGAAGCGCATCTGCCGCTCGAAAACCTCGGTCGGGACCGACGGGAAGAATGGGTCACGATTATCATCGACTCGGTGGTACACGAGGATCGGGAAAGCCGGATACCGGCGATACGACAATCCTCCCGGACCTCCTAAAGCCGCATAGTCTGAAAATCTCGACAGGCCGCCGACCGCTCCCGATTTGTAGAGTCCGGCGGCCAAAGCTCGAACGATGGTCGCTCGCGCCCGGCCTCTCATCAGACACCCACTCCATTCGCGTGCTGACGGTGCCAGAGCTCGAGCATCAACAGTATCCACAGGAGGCTTCCGTAGTATGGTGTGCCATCGGCTTCGTGTAGCCGCACGAGGTCGCGAATGCCCTCCTGCCGGAGATATTTCTGCACGTGGGCGCCCGGTGAGAGCAGGCTCTCACGAAGGAGCTGGCGGAACCCGGGATCACTCTTGAGCCACGCGCTCACGGGCACGCCAAAACCGTGTTTGCGTTTGGCGAGGACTTCGGCGGGTATGAGGTTTCGGAAAGCGCGTTTGAAGAGATACCGCTTCTCGAAGCGCCTGACTTTGTAGCACGCCGGCAGGGTGCCGGTGAACTCCGCCAACAAATGATCAAGCATGGGGAACCGGACATCAATTCCCGCGAGCTCGGCCGCGCGCGTCACCTTCAAGAGGTCGCCGTCCCCGATGGTCAACTTCAAGTCCAGGTAGAGCAGTCGGTTCAGCTCACTGGTCGCTTGCGCCGAGTCTAAATGCTGCTGGGCGACCTTCCAGGGGGCCTCGCGATCCACCATCCGGGCAAACTCGGGCGTGAGGAGCCGGAAGCCATCCTGGCCCATGAAGAACTCATGGAAGTAGAACCGGCGGGGGGTTGGGAGATTGGCCCGGTGCACATAGCGCTGAGCCCGGCCGAGCAGGGAAGCGTCCCCATCGGGGAGCCAGGCTAACAGTGGCTCGAGAATTGAACGCCGGAGCCCGCCGGGAATCCGCTGGTACGCCACAAGGATCCGATCCGTCCGGTAACGCTCGTTGCCCCCGAACAGCTCATCACCCCCGTCCCCACCCAGCAACCGAGTCATCCCGCGGTCGCGAGCCAGTTGCGCGCACGCATACGTCGCGACCGACGAGTCGTTTCCGAACGGCTCGTCATGCGCCTCAATGAGGCGCGGCAATGTGGACAGGGCCCTTTCCGGGGTGAGTATCGCGGTCCCGTGCGCCGCGGCAAAGTGCCGGGCCGTCAGCGTGGCGTAGTGGAGCTCGTTGTAGCGAGGCTCCCGGAAGCCGATCGAGAACGCGTGGACGCGCTCTCCGGTTGTCTTCGTCATGAGACCGACGATAGTGCTGCTGTCGGTCCCACCGCTCAGGAAGGCGCCGGTCTCCTTTGCCGCAGCTCCGTGGAGGGACACGGCCACCGCATCTTCGACCATTCGAAATGTCGCGGCGGCCGCCTCACGGACTCCGACTGGCCGTTCGGGATACGCCAGATCCCAATAGCGCGCGATCGTCGGCTCCGCGTTCCGGAGCACGAGGGTGTGGCCGGGCGGAAGCCGCCGAACTCGGGCAAAGGCTGAGTAGGGGGCGGGGACGAAGCCGAAGTTCAGGTATTGGTACACCGCCGTGGGATCGACTTCGGCCGACAGTTCTGGCAGTGCGAGAAGGGGGCTCGGCCGGGATGCGAAGGTAAAGCCTTCCGGGGTCCTCACGTAGTAGAGCCGCTTGACCCCGAAGCGGTCGACCGCCAGCAGAAGCCGATGGAACCGACGGTCCCAGAGGGCCAGGGCAAAGGCCCCCCGGAGCCTCGCGATGAAGGCGGGGCCGTACGTTCTATAGAGCGTCGTCAGGAGCCTGTCCGAGCGGCCATCGCCACGAGCGGCCAGGGCGTGCAGTTCTGGCAGGTTTGTGAGATCCAGGTCGGCGAGCGCCCAGACCCGCTCCGTCAAATCCAAACCTCCTGGCTCGATGCACGAGAAGAACCCGACATGCCCTCGACTGGCGCACACCGGCTGCCGCACGCCGGCAATCCGGCGCGCCATAGCTTGCAAGAGAGAGTCCGGCGCCGGTCGTGCGGGATCGCGGAAGACGACACCGCCGATTAGACGCATGCCGCTCTCGCGCGAGCCCGCCACCGCCGCAGGAGCGGAATCAGCCGAGTCTCGATTGAGTGGAGAAAGCGCCCGTACGGCGTGGCAGCGTACACCTCAAGCCAGACGGACTCCCGCGCACCGGTCGCCCACCGGAGCTTGTACGTATTGCCCCCCGGGCCCATGTCGTACTCGCCCACGTCGCGCCGATCAAAGATGGATTGCATGATCCGGAGATTCAGGACGGCTCCGGGCGAAAGGCTCGCAAGCGCGGCATCGAAATCAGCACGCAACGCGTGCAGCCGGCCGTTGGACCGGATCTGGTACTCGGTGGCCACGGCGCGCCCGTCCAGCCGAAGGATCCAGAGATGCAGCCAGCCGTTCGCGCTAGCACGCTGTGTGAGCTCCCGGAAAAACCTGGGCATCCCGAGCATCGTCGCCATGCCCACTCCCCGCGGGCCCTTCCAGCTTTGCCGCGAGACTTCCATGACCTCGGCAAAAACCGGTCCCTCCGGGTCAACCTCGCGGTACTCCTCTACCGCCACCATCCCGCTCTTTCCGAGTCGGTTCTCGATATTTCGGCAGGTCTTCCTGAAGCGTTGGGTTTTGTGGCGGAAGAAGTCTCCCCAGGTTCCGGCGATCTCTACGTACGGCGACTGCTCACGGCCGGCCACCCGCCACAGCAGCCGACCGGGAAGGGCCGCCTCGAGCGCCTGCAGCGTCGCCGAGTCCCCCGGAAGCTTTCGGAGCGAAAGCACGTCCCAGTCCGAGCGGGCTCGCAACGCCTCCAGAAGAGCCACG